>CALFIE010000081.1 GCA_937876095.1 uncultured Flavobacteriales bacterium
AAATGTCAAATAAAAATAAAACGAGTAGATTTAACAAAATCACGATCGGATTAGCATCGCCAGAATCTATTTTGCAGGATTCTCGCGGTGAAGTGCTAAAACCCGAAACCATCAATTATAGAACGCACAAACCAGAAAGAGACGGTTTGTTTTGCGAGAAAATTTTCGGTCCTGTAAAAGATTACGAATGTGCTTGCGGAAAATACAAACGTATCCGCTACAAAGGCATTGTTTGTGACAGATGTGGTGTAGAAGTTACCGAGAAAAAAGTAAGAAGAGAGCGTATTGGTCACATCAATTTGGTAGTTCCAATCGCACATATTTGGTATTTCCGTTCTTTACCAAACAAAATCGGTTACCTTCTTGGTTTACCATCTAAAAAACTGGATATGATTATCTATTACGAAAGATATGTCGTTATTCAACAAGGGATGGCAAAAAAATTAGATGGTTCTGATTTTGATGAGATGGAATTCCTTACAGAAGAGGAATATCTGGATATATTAGATACCTTACCAATAGAAAATCAGTACTTAGATGATTCTGACCCTAACAAATTTGTTGCAAAAATGGGTGCAGAAGCTATCGAAGAATTGCTTAGAAGAATAGATTTAGATGCACTTTCGTTTGATTTACGTCACAAAGCGCACAACGAATCTTCTAAACAACGTAGAACTGAAGCGTTGAAAAGATTAAACGTGGTAGAAGCAATTCGTGGTGCAAATACCAGAATGATCAACCGTCCAGAATGGATGATTATGCGTGTATTACCAGTAATTCCACCAGAATTGAGACCTTTGGTTCCATTAGATGGTGGTCGTTTTGCGACTTCGGATTTGAATGACCTTTACAGAAGAGTAATCATCAGAAACAACCGTTTGAAGAGACTTTTGGAAATCAAAGCACCAGAAGTAATCCTCAGAAATGAGAAACGTATGTTGCAAGAATCAGTAGATTCTCTATTTGATAATACCAGAAAATCTTCTGCCGTAAAATCAGAATCTAACCGACCTTTGAAATCACTTTCAGATTCATTGAAAGGGAAACAAGGGCGTTTCCGTCAGAATTTATTAGGAAAAAGGGTAGACTATTCTGCGCGTTCGGTAATTGTGGTTGGTCCTAACTTGCAATTGCACGAGTGTGGTATCCCAAAAGATATGGCTGCAGAATTGTACAAACCATTTATCATTAGAAAACTCATAGAAAGAGGAATTGTAAAAACCGTAAAATCTGCAAAACGTATCATAGATAGGAAAGAACCTGTAGTGTATGATATTTTAGAAGGAGTTATGAGAGGACATCCTGTTCTACTGAACAGAGCGCCTACTTTGCACAGATTAGGTATTCAAGCATTCCAGCCAAAAATGATCGAAGGAAAAGCAATTCAATTGCATCCCTTGGTAACAACGGCTTTCAACGCGGATTTTGATGGTGACCAAATGGCGGTACATTTACCTTTAGGTCCAGAAGCAATTTTAGAAGCACAACTTTTGATGTTGGGTTCTCAAAATATTTTGAATCCAGCAAATGGTTCGCCAATTACGGTACCATCTCAAGACATGGTTTTGGGTCTATATTTTATGACCAAAGAAGCTCATTCTACAGATACGGTAAAAGTAAAAGGAGAAGGTTTGGTATTTTATTCACCAGAAGAAGTAGAAATTGCTTATTCTGAAGGTCAAGTTTCTCTGAATGCAAAAGTAAAATGCAGATTGCCTTTTAAAAATGAAGACGGAGAAATCGTTACCAAATTGCAAGAAACTACCATTGGTAGAATTTTGTTCAACCAAATTGTACCTAAAGAATCAGGATATATCAACGAATTGTTGACCAAAAAATCACTCAGAAACGTTATTGGTAAAATTTTAGCAGATACCGATTTCCCAACTACTGTGAAGTTTCTAGATGATATGAAAAATCTTGGGTATGCCAATGCATTCAAAGGTGGTTTATCTTTTAGTTTAGGAGATATTGTAATTCCGAACGAAAAGAAAACTATGATTGCTCAAGCTGTAGAAAATGTAGACGAAATCAAAGCCAATTACAACATGGGATTGATTACCGATACCGAAAGATACAATCAAGTAATCGACGTTTGGACCAATACCAATGCAGGATTAACGGAAATGATTATGAGCAGAATGAAAACCGATCAAGGAGGTTTCAATTCTGTATATATGATGCTAGATTCTGGAGCGAGAGGTTCTAAAGAGCAGATTCGTCAGTTATCAGGTATGAGAGGATTGATGGCAAAACCACAAAAAGCAGGTTCTGTAGGTTCAGAAATTATTGAAAACCCAATTGTAGCGAACTTCAAAGAAGGTTTGTCGATTTTGGAGTACTTTATTTCTACTCACGGTGCTCGTAAAGGTCTTGCAGATACGGCTCTTAAAACTGCAGATGCAGGTTACCTTACCAGAAGATTGGTAGACGTTGCACAAGATGTTATCATCACCGAAGATGATTGTGGTACACTTAGAGGAACTGAGGTTTCTCCGCTCAAGAAAAACGATGAGATTGTTGAAAAATTGTCTGAACGAATTTTGGGTAGAGTATCATTGCACCATGTTTACAATCCAGAAAACGATGAAATTATTGTTGAAGCAGATGAATTAATAAATGAAGCAAATGCAAAAGCAATAGAAGATGCAGGTATAGAAACGGTAGAAGTTCGTTCGCCACTTACTTGTGAAGCCAAAAAAGGTATTTGTGCAAAATGTTATGGTAGAAACTTGGCAACAGGCAAACCAATTCATATGGGAGAAGCAGTTGGTGTAATCGCTGCTCAATCTATTGGTGAACCAGGTACACAGTTGACACTTAGAACGTTCCACCAAGGTGGTACCGCAGGAAATATTTCGGTAAATCCATCTATAGAAGCCAGAAGAGACGGTATTGTAGAAATGGATGAGGTAAGAACCATTACTTCTGAAAATGAAGATGGTAAAAAAGCAGAAATCGTAGTTTCTCGTTCTACAGAATTCCGTTTGGTTGCAGATAACACAGCTAGAACTCCTCTTATGATTGCCAATGTTCCTTATGGTGCAGAATTGGCTGTAAAACCAGGAGATAAAGTAAAAAAAGGAGATCTTATTTGTAAATGGGATCCTTATAATGCAGTAATTATTGCAGAAACTTCGGGTAAAGTAGAGTACGAAGATATTATACAAGGTATATCTTTCCAATTAGAGATAGATGAGCAAACTGGTTTCGAAGAAAAAGTAATCTCAGAATCTAGAAACAAGAAAGCCGTACCTACGCTTAAAGTGGTAGATGCAAAAGGAGTAGAACAAAGAGCCTATAACTTACCAGTTGGAGCTCACCTTATGGTAAATGATGGTGAGAAAATTAAAGCCGGAAAAGTTTTAATTAAAATCCCAAGAAAATCTGCGAAAGCAGGAGATATTACCGGTGGTTTACCGAGAGTTACCGAATTATTTGAAGCAAGAAATCCTTCAAATCCTGCAGTAGTTACAGAAATAGATGGAGTAGTATCGTATGGTAAAATCAAACGTGGTAATCGCGAGTTGATCGTAGAAGCAAAAACTGGTGAAATTTCTAAATATTTAGTGAAATTATCCAACCAAATTTTGGTTCAGGAAAATGACTTCATACGTGCAGGTTCTCCACTTTCTGACGGTTCTATTACGCCGGATGATATTTTGAAAATCAAAGGACCAACTGCAGTACAGGAATATCTTGTGAATGAAATCCAAGAGGTTTATCGTTTGCAAGGGGTGAAAATTGATGACAAACATTTCGAAATCATCGTGCGACAAATGATGACCAAAGTTGAAATTGTAGACGGAGGTGATACCCAATTCCTAGAAGGTTCATTAGAACATAAATACGATTTCTTAGAAGAAAACAATCGTATTTTTGGTATGAAGGTAGTAACCGAAGCAGGTGATTCTAAAGTATTCAAACCAGGTCAAATGATTACTGCTAGAGAACTTAGAGATGAAAATTCTAAACTGAAACGTGAAGACCAACAATTGGTAGAAGTGCGAGAAGCATTACCAGCTACTGCAACTCCAGTATTACAAGGTATTACCAGAGCAGCATTGCAAACAAAATCGTTTATGTCTGCAGCATCTTTCCAAGAGACAACTAAAGTACTAAATGAAGCAGCGGTTTCAGGAAAAGTAGATTATTTAAGTGGTCTGAAAGAAAACGTAATTGTAGGTCACAGAATTCCTGCAGGAACTGGTCTGAAAGAATACCAAAACGTAATTGTAGGTTCTAAAAAAGAATTTGAAGACATCAACTAAAATTAATCAATTTGAAATTTGAGGTTAGAAATTATTTAGATATATTCACTTCCTCAAATTTCATTTTTAAATCAAAAAAAATATTATGGACAATCAACAAAACAACGATCCAAACAACATCAACATTGAACTTAACGAAATGGTAGCTGCAGGTGTGTATGCTAACTTGGCACTCATCAATCATTCTCCATCAGAATTTGTGATGGATTTTATACAACTAATGCCTGGAGTAAACCAAGCAAAAGTAAGAAGCAGAGTAATTTTAGCTCCACTTCATGCAAAAAGATTATTGACTGCTTTGCAACAAAACATCACCAACTACGAACAACAATTTGGTGAAATAAAAGAATTAGAACCATTTGTATTAGGAGGAAACAACGTACAAGCATAGTCATCTAAAAAAATATGAAATAAATTACCCTCGTTTTTTTGAAAGGTATTTTATTAATTTCTTTTGAAATTAAAAAAAACCGTCTCTTTTCTGAGACGGTTTTTTTTTTACTTAATTTTTTGTTAATATCCGTCTGCATGACCAAGAGCAAATATATTTCTAGTATTTAGATAGAGCATTAATCTATTTGGTAAAGAAAATCCTGCTCGTAATTCTGTTGAATTTTTTAAGTCGATATCAGAGCAAGTAGTAATTTCACAATAGCCACAATTGATATCTTTCCAACTTATCTTGAAACAAACATGAGCTTTAGTTTGACAACAAGACAAATCTTTTTCAGGTGGTAGTAAATAAGTTAATTGCATGAAATCTCCTACCACGAAATTTTTACCAGTTGGAAAAGTAAAAATGATTTCATTATTATTAGAAGTTGCAGCAACACCTGAACCGTAAGGTTGAGGATTAGAACCAACAAAAGTCCCACCTATATTAAATCCGCCATAAAGTGAGCCTAAGTTTGCTGGTTTTATTTGACATTGTTTGCAATCTTCTTTGTCGCTTTTCCATTCAAAACTAGTAACGTTTACTTTTACCTCTGTTATTGGTATATCATTAGGAACTGTAATATTGTATTTTTCTATAGCATAAGTTCCTTCATTGTATGGATAGCTTGGAGGTACTTCAGATGCAGTAACCATTTGTAGTTTATTGTTACAGCAGTTTATGTCGGATTGTGGGCAAACAGATTTCCAATCATTATTAGCACCAGAAATGAGGCCACTTGTAGATGATATTGTAGAAAAATTATTTCCAGAAAAATTAAAATTACCTTGGATTACAATATCATAATTACCTGATGCAACAGTCCCGAACAAAGACATGGGAAAACTAAATGTATGTGCAGTGGAATTTATGTAACTACTTGGTATTGTTATTGAACTTCCTACTGGTAGTCCACTTTGATATAATTGTGCTTGTAAAGAAGTAAGCGTACCGGTAACATTTGAAGAATGAGGAAGTGTATAAGTTCCGCTTACCATTGCAGATGGTCCGCAATCTTTTGAAATAGCAGTAATACTTGCATCACCGTTATCAGAACCTGCACAACCCATACAAATGTCATCAAGGTAAGCATAGCCCATATGTCCTCCATGTGCACAATCATTTACGATAAATTCAATTCCTATAGTTTGTCCAACAAAATTTGATAAATCAAGCTTTGCACAAGTCCAAGGGCGCATTCTAAATTCTTCTGTTAAACTATAATCTGGTAAAATTGCACTTGTCCAAAATGGATTATTTACACTACTAATTGGGTTAGTTGCAAAACCTGGTATACTTGGTAATAAAGGAATGTACGAAACTGTACCAGAGGTTGTATGGACTCTAACTCCAAATGCTGGTGACTCAGTAGCTGTATGCGTAACGTTTGTTAAAGTAGTTGGGTCATGAAGTACAACAGCATACCAAAAGGATATATTCGAATTATTTGAATTTATATTTACCGTTTTAATAATTGATTCTGCACTGCAGTTTGGGGACACATTTGGTAATTCAGGTTTACCTAATCTTAAAGCTTTCATTCCATTATGAACTTTTGGAAGTGTTGGAAATAATTCGTCATTACTAACAGATACAATTTCCCATTGAGATGGAGTAATTGAACCGTAATAATTTAAATTTGAAGTTTTAATTGAACTAGTTGCTGAAAGAGTATTATAATAATCTATATGGTTTCCATTTAGTCTGTTTTCTAAGATAGTCCAACCCCAATTATTAAAGTCATTTGTTTCAAAACCACCATCATCACAAATGCTTGTTGTAATTGGTGGTAAGGTAAAAGTGTTACTGTTTTTATTTGCATTGTATTTTTTTGCTTCAGATACATAATTCTTGACAAAGGTTTCTATTTCTTTTGTAGGTATTTTTCTATCTTTTGCTGCTAATCTAGCTTGTGTTTCATAATTTTGTCCACAAACTAAATTAGAAAATAAAATGCACAATATGAAATAAAATATATTTTTCATTTTAATTATTTTAAAAGTTAATTTTTAATGATTATTTGGGATTCCTGTACCAGTTGAATTACCCGTGTTAGTTGCCCCGCAAGTTGGATTTCGGGTAATGGTGCTTTTTACCAGTTTATCGCAAACATGGCAATCTTTGTCCCAAACGGTATATCTTATCCAGATTTCTACCGTATCGCCACAACATGAAGTTGGAGCAACACCAATGGTATGATTAAATTGCGCACCAGTACTTAAATTAATTCCTGCCGTGGAAGTAGTGGTGTATGTTAAACTTCTACTTACTGTATTGTCTGAATTTTCACCACCAAAATTGGTAGGGTTACCAGAATTAGCCCAACCTGTATTATTCAAAATTTGATTATTCTCTACAAAATGGTCTTGTAATTTTATTTTATCATTGCATTTCAAACAATCTGACTTATTCGGAACAATTTTCACGCTTACTAAATCTGCTTCTATTTTCACAATATCACTAGTACTAGAAACCGTGTTTTGAACTTTAATTGTTCCGTTACTATCATCTAAAATTGCAATAGAATTATTGGTTGCTTTTACAGGATTTAGTTCGCACCCGTTGCAACAATTTGGTAAGTTCAAAGAAATAAGATCATCACAATTCCCACAGTTTCCATCAATTAAATTTCCCATAATATGCAAAGAACTGAATCCAGAACTTGGCACAAAATCAAAAGTAATTATTTGTGTATTTAAAGGGGAAATTATGGTTTTCGCAGATGAACTTGGTGAAAGATTTGTAATAGTTGCACTTCCCGATGGTAATGCTTCTATATAATTTCCATTGTTGATAGTAGCGTTGCAAGCAGCAAGGTAATGCCCCAAAGAACTTACTCCAGAAGTAGATAAGTTTTTATAATAAATTTTTACTTTGTATTTTTTGTTTCCTTGGTTGTCTTTTCCGTTGCATTCTATTTCTACTTTTTCTATATTGAAATTACATAAAGAATTTACTTTCATGTTCGGATTTTTTTCTTTTTGAAAAGTACTTATCATCTTAGTGTCTTGCTCATCAATTAATGCTTGAATTTGTGGAGGAAATTTTTCAACTTCAATTTTGCCTGTTTGTACCGTTTCTAATTGTTGAATATTTTTGTTTCCGTTGATATCAAAAAGCGTATCATGCTTTGCTCCGCCAAAACCAAACACTAGACCACCACTGAAACCAAAACCAGAGTTATTTACAGAAATCTCATGAGTTTGTTCGGTTCCTGTAAGTATTTGATCTATGTTATAATAACCATTTTTAATAGGATTTCCGTTAGGTGTAAAAGTAATATTGGATGTAAAAATTTTTGGTAAAATAGGGTAATTACCTTCCAACCAAAAGCCAATGTTTTTGTTAAAAAAGTACTGCAGTTTTAATCTTGGGGTAATTCCTAAACCAGTAGTTTTAATTTCTGGCTGATTGTATAAACTCAAAGTTTTAGTAATGCCACCGAAATTGTAATTCTGATTTACAACGTAACCTTCTAATTTTTGGGTAACATAAGCAAAATCTACAATGGGCGAAATCATGACATTTTTTCTAATTCCTATATTTATTTGAGGACCAGCTCCTGCAGAAATTCCAATGAATTTAGGAGGTGTGGTGTTTTCTAACGTTGAGGTATATCCTGAGATAAGAAATTGGTTAAAAGATTTTGATGTGCCATTCCCGAAACCAAAATCACCAAAAAGGTGAAGACCAAATCCCCATTTTTTTTTTTGAAAAAGAGATTGGTATAACCCTAAATTAATTTGGATGGGGTTTCCATATCCTAACTCTTTAATTTCAGTGTTTCTTATAGTAACACCACTCCCCAAGTAAATCATAGAAGGGGTCCGATTTAGTAGGTTGATCTGTCCTACATAGTTTGTTTCTTGAGCAAAACTAATGTTGAAAAAAAATATTGTAATATATACAAATATATAGTTTTGTAGATTTTTCATAGTTGTTATTTTTTTTAAATTATCTTTTACAAAAATCAATGAAATCCAACAAAAAAAAAATCCCTAATTATAGGGATTGTTATAAATTAAAATCAACTACTGTTCTTTAATATTTTTGAAATACCAAGATACGGCTTCACCTAGAGAAGAGACATGAAGTTTTTCATAGATGTGTTTTATGTGCGTGTTTACGGTAGAATAGCTTACACCTAATTTATCGGCTATCATTTTGTAACTCAAGCCTTCTGATAAAAACTTTAAAACCTCGTTTTCTTTTTGTGTGAGAATTTTTTCTTCGCCTTTTGGTTGGAAATATTCTAAAATTCTTTGTGCTATTGCAGGATTCATAGATGCACCACCTTCATACACCTCTTCTATAGCTTGCAAAATTCTGCGAGGATTGTCTGATTTCAAAATATATCCACTTGCACCATTAGAAATGCATTTAAAAATTTTTTCGCTATCATCAAAAGCGGTTTGAATCAATACTTTAATTTGTGGAAATTTAGATTTTATTATTTTCAGACCTTCTATTCCGTCTACTACAGGCATATTAATGTCCATCAAAACTACATCTGGTTTATAAGTGTTTATATCTAGTTCTGTCATTTCACAACAAGTTGCATCTCCAGTATATTCCATATTTTCACTTAGTGATATAAGTGATTTCAGACTTTGTAAGCGTTCTGTGTTATCATCATATGCGAAAATCCGGATCATTTTTTTTATTTTTAGGAAAAACTTTGCCTTAGAACAATTTTTTTTGAAAAAACCATAACAAAGCTAAAAACATTTGAGTTATTAGTTTCTACTAGACAAATGTATATTGTTTTGCGATTATTTGTTATCCCTAATATTAGGGATAAGAATTTTTATCTGTGTCCCATTGATTGCAGTAATTTCAAAATTTCCGTGAATTTCTAGAGCTCTTTTTTTCATATTTTCTAATCCATGCCCTTTTTGTGGTTGATTTTGGAAACCAATTCCATTGTCGGAAATTTCTACCAAATAATTATTTTGTATTTTTTTAATAATGATGTTAATTTCTGTTGCTTTGCTATATTTTGCAGCATTGTTTAGGGCTTCTTTGGTAATGAGTACAATGTTTTTACGCACGGTGAAATCGGTAATTTCGGTATTGATGCTTTCATCTATTTCTATATGATAATTGATGTTGCTATTCCCCAAAATTTCATTGGCAAAATTCCGAATTCTGGTACTCATAGACATAAACTCGTCTTTACCTGGTTTTAGGCTCCAAACAATATCGCCCATGTTTTCAGAAATTTTATGAGATTGACTCTCTATTTTTTCTAAAATTTTGTATGTTTCTTCGGGATTTTTTTTCATCAGTTTAGAAGCTATCATACTATTGATTTGTAAACTACTAAGTGTGGCTCCCAAATCATCATGCAAATCTGCAGTAATCTTATTTCTCTGTTCTTCTAGTGCCAGTTTTTGTCTGAAGAACGCTTGTTGTTTCAGGTAGCTGTACCTTCCATATAAACCAATTATTGCACTTAAAAAAAGTGAACCAACTAAAAGCCAAAAGAAAATATTCTTGTAAAAAGCCTTACTAATGCTGATTTCTAATTTCTTAAAATTAGAAAACACACCAGAATATTTATCATACATTGCAAATTCTATGGTGTAATCTCCTGCTTCTAGACTATTAAATCGTAGTGATTGTTTTGGCAAAATCTCAATCCATCGGTTTTCTTGGTTGGTAATTTTGTAGTATAGTTTTCGTTGTTTCCCGAATTCTAAATCCTTGATGTAGGCTTTTATGATGAGGTTGTTTTCATTCGTTTTCAGATGCAGTTTTTTTATTTGGTTGTAGCCAATTTCTGTTGATAATCTTTGGCTATTAATCAAAATTTCATCAATATAAATTGCTGGTAGATAATGGGAGTCTAATTTCAGGGGTGGTTTTATAAAATTAAAACCATTTACACCACCAAAATATAAAGTACCATCAGAAGTTTTGCAAAAAGCGCGGTTGTTGAAATCCCAATGTTGTATCCCATCTTCTTTATCAAAATTTGCGATGCGGTAAGTTTTCTTATCTATAGAACTCATTCCTTTTTGGTGACTGCACCAAGCATTTCCATCATTATCAATCAGGATTCCATAAATATACGTTCCAGCCAAACCATTATTGGAATCGAATTTTTTTAAATATTTAAAATTTTGATCCAACAAAAAAACACCTTGGTTGGTTCCTACCCAAAATTGATGTGTTTTTTCATCTTCTTGCAGATAAAATGATTGTACATTAGGCAGGATTTTTTGTAAAATAGTCACCGATTTGTCAGGATTAATCTTGGCCAAAATCATATCACCATTTAGAAAACTAATAGCTATTCTGTTCTCTGAAATTTTATTAATGAAAAAAGTGTTTTCATCAGGAAGACTATTTATCTTTTCAATGGACTTTTTTCTGGGATTTAGCCAAAAAATCCCATTAGAAAAAGACATCATTGGTGGGAAATTTTGAAAAACAGCCAAAGATTGAAACCGATAATTTCCTTTATTATTTTGCTGAAAAATTGAGGTTTCTTTGCCAGATGAATCCAAAAATTTTATTTCATAAGAGTTTAATTTATCACAACACATCCAAGTTCCTTTTTGGTAAGGATCATAATAAGATCGCACATTTTCGAACTTATGATATTCTAAGTTTGGCAAATTTTTTAGCAGGTTATTTTTTGCATTATGACTTATATTTTGGTTAATCAGGGCATTTCCATCTGGTAATTCTGAGATGCTGTTTACACCCATACTTTTCAGGGTGTTTTTACCTTTTCCTACAATTTCTTCGGTCCCGTGCAAAATTTTCCCTTTGAAATTAATTATTACTTGTCCAACTCCATCATTGCAAAACCATAATCTGCCTATTTTGTCAAACTCGATTGAGTTAGCCCTTTGATAATTATTAAAAACAAAACTGGTTTTTTGTAATTCATTTATTAAAATCAATTTGTAATTAATTTTAATTGTCATTATATTTTGATATTTCGCAATATTCGCTACAAAATTTAGTTTTTCACCTCCAATTTCAGTGGTTTCTGTTTTGGTAGAATTATTTAGGTTGAAACTGATGAATTTCCCCGAAGTTCCTACATAAAGGAGGTTTTTTTCTCGGTCATAAAAAGAAGAATAAACAGGTTCATTTAAATTTTTATAAAATAAAGTGCTTTTACCTGTTTTTTTATGATAAATAACGATTTCGTATCTGCCAAAAAACCACAGGTCCCCTTTATTATCAAAAAATGGGAGTTTGGTATAGAAAACCGCTCCATCACTACCATAAACGTGCAGAGAAATCATGGGATCTATTGGTAATTTAGCAACCAATTCAACTTTTTTGGTGGTTACATTATAGGTTGCCAATTCATAATCCTCATTATAACACCAGATTTTTCCATCTGCAAAATCAATGGGTATGGCAGTTTTTGTTTTACTATTTTTGAAAATCGGGATCAGTGTAAATTCATCTTTTACATAATCGTATTGGTACAAACCGCGTATAGAACCTACATACAGATTTTTTTGGTCTTCTGCAAAACCATAACCTTGTTGCAGTGCAGCACAATTTTTGAAAAAATAATTAAGATTATATACTTTTATATTGTTGCCATCAAATCTATTGAGTGCATCGTTGCCAGTAATCCACATAAAACCATGTCGATCTTCAAACCGGAAATAATTAGAACCTTGGGATAAACCATCATCTTGTGTGATGGTTTCGGTAGAGAAAGTATGAATATTTTGAGCTACAAAAAAACTACTCCACAAGAGAAGCCAAATGATATTCAAGATTTTGAAGTGGTGCATTAGTAGATAGTTTGTAGTAAAAGTAGATTTTTTTTCTGATATCTTTTTCAATTTTTTTTTAATGGAAATAAAAAAAGCAGTTTCGGAATTTCTGAAACTGCTTTTTTATAATTTTTATATATTCATTAATGATAATTCTTTACCAAACCTTTTACCAATTGTATTACATTTGGCATTGCTTTGTTGGCTGCTTGCAACACTTCTTCGTGCGAAACAGCAAAAGCAATATCTGGACCACCAACATCAGTGATAATAGAGATTCCAAAACAATCCATTCCCATATGTTTGGCTACGATTACTTCTGGTACGGTGCTCATACCTACTGCATCACCACCAATTGCACGAATCATCCCGTATTCTGCAGGTGTTTCAAAAGTGGGACCTTGCAATGCGACATAGCAACCTTGGTGTACTTTGATTTCTAAATTTTTGGCAATTTCTTGCGCGGTAGCAATCATTTTTTTGTGGTAAGGTTCACTCATATCCACAAATCTGGGGCCGAGTTCATCTATATTTTTTCCACGAAGTGGATGTTCTGGCATCATATTGATGTGGTCATCTATGATCATAATATCTGCCACTCTGAAATTGGGGTTTACACCACCTGAAGCATTAGAAACAATCAGATTCTGGATTCCTAATAATTTGAAAACACGAATCGGGAACACTACTGTTTTGATGTCGTGACCTTCGTAGTAGTGAAATCTACCACTCATCATCAAAACTTTTTTGCCTTCCAAAATCCCGTAAATTAATTTTCCACCGTGTCCAACTACTGTTGTTTGCGGAAAATTGGGAATATCATGATATTCCAAAACGTGAATAGCTTCTACCTCGTTTTGCAGTTTTCCCAAGCCTGAACCTAAAATAATAGCAAAATCTGGAGTGTCTTGTATAATATTTTTTATGTATGCTGCTGTTTCCTTAATTTTTTCTAACATAATCCAAAATTAGTTGGTTGAATTTTTCTTTGTTTTCAATTTCTACATTGATTGGCAAATAAAATAATTTATCGCTCAAATAATCATAACTTTTCAGCCTAACATAATCTTTTTCGGTGGTTAGAATTATTTTGTATTCTCCCATTTTTTTGTATTCTTTCGCAATTTGCTCCACATCATTTTGAGTAAAAGAATGGTGGTCTTTGTAGTTGAGATGTTTTACTCTTGGTGCAAATTTTTTGACATGCTCTACAAATAGGGTAGAATTTGCGATACCAGTAATTAGTAGCACATCATAGTATGCTAGATTATTGTCAGGTAATTTGCGATTTAGATCACTACAGAAAATTTCTTCATCATAATTAATTTTAGAGAAAAATACTTTTTGGTTAGATTTTGGTCTAATTCTAGAGAGGTAGTATTGTTTTTTTTCTTCCGTCAGATTTTCAGGACATTTTGTAACAACTATTATGTCTGCTCGTATTGTACCACTTCTACTTTCTCGTAAATCACCTGCAGGTAAAAGAAAATCTTTAAAATAAGGATCATGATAATCAGTTAATAGTATATTGAATCCTGGTTTTATAGCACGATGTTGGTAACTGTCATCTAAAACCATTACATCTAGAGACATGTCTTCAATCATTTTTTTTGCACCTGCAACTCGGTCTTCGCAAACACCAATCACAAATCTATTTTTGAATCTCTCAAACAATTGCATTGCTTCATCTCCTACCGTTTTGTAGTTACTGTTGTAATTTGCAATTAAATAACCTTTGGTCATTCTACCGTAACCTCTAGACAAAACTCCTGTTCTGTAATTCTTAGATAAATAATCTGCCAAATACATTACCATAGGTGATTTTCCGCTACCACCAACAGACAAATTACCGACACCTATAATTGGTGTTCTAAATTTCGTAGAAGAGAGAATTCCCCAATTATAGAGCAGGTTTCGGATTGCCGTTACCAAATGATAAATCAAGGAAAAAGGATAGAGATACCATCTTTTCATAAGCGGCAAATTTACAAATTTTATTCGTCATGATGTACAGGAAAATCTTCCTTTTTTTTAGAAAAAGAACCTTCAAAAATATACCTATAACTTATTATGCAGTGTATCAATCATATTTTTTATCTTTGTGTATATTTTATAAGTAGTATGATTTTATCTATGACTGGCTTCGGTAGAGCCGAAGGAAATTTTGAAAACAAAAAACTGAGCGTAGATCTGAAATCGCTCAACTCCAAATCATTTGATTTAAACTCCAAAATCCCTCTCAAATACCGTGAAAAAGAATTTGAAATTAGGAAAATTTTGAATGACCAACTTCTACGTGGGAAAGTAGATTGCTACATCAATTGCGAAAATTTGGCGGCTTCAGATGAGGTGAAAATCAATCAGGATTTGGTAAAATCGTACATGCAGCAGTTGCGAAGCGTGGCTGCAGATGCTCCCGATTTTGAGTACCTGAAAATGGCAGTCAGATTGCCCGATGCAATTACAGCCAATTCAGACGGAATCTCAGATTCAGAATGGAATTTCCTACATACACTGCTTTTAGAAGCAGTCGCAAATTTTAAAGAATTTAGGAAAACCGAAGGCAAAAATTTGCAAAACGTGATTCAACAGAACATCGCAAATATCGCAGAATATTTACTTGCAATCACTCCTTTTGAAGAAGAAAGAATGATTACCCTTAAAGAAAAATACAAAAACGCTCTGCAAGATTTTGATAGTATAGATGAAACCAGATTTTATCAAGAAATCACTTATTACATAGAAAAATTAGACATTTCTGAAGAAAAAGTTCGTTTGGAGCAACATCTGAAATATTTCAACGAAGTCATGGAAAATGAAGATTTCAACGGGAAAAAATTAGGATTCATCTCACAAGAAATCGGCAGAGAAATCAACACACTTGGTTCCAAAGCCAACCATCACGAAATCCAAAAATTAGTAGTGATGATGAAAGACGAACTAGAGAAAATAAAGGAACAGACTTTAAATATTTTGTAAAAACACATAATAAGACTCAAGGAAATTACTTTTTTAATCATTTTTTTAAATTTCAACGAAAATCTCGAAACACGCATCTCTGAAATGAACAAAGTCATCATATTCTCTGCACCATCAGGAAGTGGAAAAACCACCTTAGTAAAACACTGTTTAGCGAAATTCCCAGAACTGAAATTTTCGGTTTCTTGTACCACAAGACAAGTTCGGGGGACTGAACAAAACGGAGTAGATTATCATTTTATTTCTCCAGATGAATTTCGCCAAAGAATTGCAGAAAACGCCTTTGTAGAATATGAGGAAGTCTATACCGATAAATATTACGGAACGCTGAAATCCGAAGTCGAAAGAATTTGGAATGATGGTAAAGTCGTGATTTTCGATGTAGATGTAGTTGGAGCAACCAATCTCAAGAAAATTTTTGGTGAAAACGCACTATCTATTTTCATTGCACCTCCTTCTATAGACGAATTGGAACGGAGATTGATTTCTCGTGGTACAGATGATGCAGAAACCATCAAAACCCGAGTTGCAAAAGCAAAAAAAGAGATGGATTTTGCTGGCGAATCCGACCAAATTATTATAAATGATGATTTAGATAAAGCAAAATTGGAAATTGAACGAATAGTTGAAAAATTCATAATTTAGAAACCTGAAAACTTTGCAACTTTGCAATTCATCTTTGATGAATCTAGGTATAACTTATAAATAGGATTAAATTTTAAAAAAAATCTTTGCGCACTTTGCGTTTTAAATTAAAAATATGAGTACAGAAAAATTACATACCGCAAAAACCAACCTTCCTGTTCACGGATTTTTGAAACTTAAAGAATTTGATATTCCGAAAGGTGAAGCTTTGGTTCAAGCTATTTTAGACCTGAAAAAAGAAAAAAATGCGGTGATTTTAGCACATTATTATCAACCAGCAGAAATTCAGGATATTGCCGATTTCTTGGGTGATTCGCTACAATTGGCGCGTCAAGCAAAAACGACGGATGCAGATATGATTGCATTTTGTGGAGTGCATTTTATGGCAGAAGCAGCCAAAATTTTGAATCCCAGTAAAAAAGTAGTTTTACCAGATACTTTGGCTGGTTGCAGTCTTGCAGATGGTTGTAGTGGAGAAGGTTTGCGAAAAATGCGCGAAAAACATCCAAATGCTTTAATCGCGACTTACATCAATTGCAATGCTGAAACCAAAGCAGAATCAGATATTATTGTCACCAGTTCCAATGCAGAAACTATCATAAAAGCATTACCAGAAGATCAACCAATTATTTTTGCTCCCGACAAAAATTTAGGAAGATATCTAGAAAAAAAAACTGGTAGAAATATGATTTTGTGGGACGGAAGTTGCATAGTTCACGAAGCATTTTCTATGGA
>CALFIE010000082.1 GCA_937876095.1 uncultured Flavobacteriales bacterium
GGATACATGCGGAAAATTCATCCACTGAAAAAATTATCGATACAATTAAAAAATGTCCTTCTGGCGCATTAACGTATTATTTGAATAAAAATGACTAAAAAAATTATCGCTTTTGGCGCATCATCAAGCAGAAATTCCATCAATAAACAATTAGCAACCTTTGCGGCAAATCAATTCAAAAATGCTGAAGTAGAGATTTTGGATTTAAACGATTATGAAATGCCTCTTTTTTCGGTTGATAAAGAAAAGGAAAACGGAATACACAATCTTGCGCAACAGTTTCATGACAAAATAGGTTTGGCTGATTTTATAATTATCTCATTTGCAGAACACAATGGTGCTTATTCTGCTGCTTTTAAAAATATTTTTGATTGGATTTCCAGAATTCCTGGTAGAAATGCATGGGGAGACAAACCAATGTTTTTGATGGCGACTTCTCCAGGAAAAATGGGTGGTTCAACTGTTTTAGGAATTGCCGAAAAACGTTTTCCTTACAATGGTGGTAAAGTGGTAGAAACCTATTCATTACCATTTTTTTATGAGTATTTTTCTACTGAAAAAGGTATTGTAGATGAAGTAAAATCCCAAGAATTATCTGAAAAAGTTGAAAAACTACAATCAGAAATTTTAAAATCATTTTAAAATTAAAGGTTAGAATTTGCACAAAAAATCTTAACTTTGCAGAATTAAAATTTTAAAGTGAAAAAGCAAGATTTACTTTCCCCAAAAGAAAAATTCCAAAATTTTGGAAATGTAAATTACGCTGAAAAATAACGAAAAGCCGACGTCTGAATGATTGTCGGCTTTTTTTATTTAAAAAATTCCATTTGAATTTTAAGAATTTATTAGTAAAATGTCAAAGAAAAAACGAAATATCATCTACATTTTTATTGCAATAATTGGTTACACAATTTTTGGAATTTTTCAATTGGGCAAAAGTGGTGGTCCTTGTAATGCAGGACTATTAATTATAGTTTCTATGCCCATTTTATTAGTATGTTCTTTTTTTCTTTTATTAACATTCTCTTGGATTGAATCAACAGAAAAGACAAAATTTGTAATTCCTATAATTTTAGTTTTAATTTCAATTCTAATTTGGACTGTTCATCTTTTTTATTTTTATCAGGATAGTATTTTAGAATCTCTATTATTTTTAGGATTTTTTGAAATATTCAATTTATACATGTTTATTTATTTTATAAAAAAATCAGTAATTTTTTAATTCTTAATATTTTAATATCATGAATACATACAAATCTGCCGGTGTAGACAAAGAAGAAGGTTACAAAACCGTTGATAAAATAAAATCTGCAGTAGCAGAAACTCACAACAAAAATGTACTAAATAATTTAGGAAGTTTTGGCGCTTTTTACGAAATCGGTGGTTACAAAAATCCAGTTTTGGTTTCTGGTACAGATGGAGTAGGAACCAAATTGAAAATTGCACTAGACACCAAAAAGTATGATTCCATAGGTATTGATTGTTTTGCAATGTGTGCAAACGACATCCTTTGTCACGGTGCGAAACCTTTATTTTTCCTCGATTATTTAGCTTGTGGAAAATTAGATGCCGATGTTGCTGCTGAAATTGTTTTGGGAATGGTAAAAGCTTGTAAAAACAATGAATGCGCATTAATTGGTGGTGAAACTGCAGAAATGCCTGGAATGTATCAAGTTGGTGATTACGACGTGGCTGGTTTTTGCGTAGGAATTGTAGAAAAAGATCAAATTATTGATGGTTCAAAAATTAAGAAAGGTGACAAAATCATTGCTTTGCCAAGTTCAGGATTTCATAGCAATGGATTTTCTTTGGTTCGAAAAATTTTCCCTGATTTTAATGAAATTTTTGAAGGAAAACCAATCCACGAAACACTTTTGGTTCCGACTAAATTATATTACCAAGACATCAAAAAATTGATGCAAAATCTTGATATTTCAGGAATTGCTCATATTACAGGTGGTGGTTTGATTGAGAATGTTCCGCGTATAATTCCAAACGAATTGTGTGCGAAAATTGACACTTCAAAAATTAAAATTCCTACCATTATGCAAGAATGCGAAAAACGGGGAAATATTGATAGAATGGAAATGTTCGGGACATTCAATATGGGAATCGGAATGGTAATTGTGGTAGATGAAAGCCTTGCCGAAAAAACACTTTCTTTGATTGAAGATGCTTATTTAATAGGAGAAATTGTAGAAAATTCAGAGAAAATTATTTTAATATGATAATTTGTTAATGAGGTAATTAGATAATTATCTCATTATCAAATCATCTCATTACCTAATTATGAAAAACATTTGTGTTTTAATCTCAGGTTCCGGAACCAATTTGCAACGCATTATCGATTGTATTGATAGTGGTGAAATTCGCAACGCAAAAATCAATTTGGTAATTGCAGACCGAGAATGTTATGGCTTAGAAAGAGCCAAAATTGCGGGTATTGATTCTATTTTAATTCCAAAAGGAAAAATTTTTTCTGAAAATTTAGAAAGTGCGATCTCCGGAAATATAGATCTAATCGTTTGTGCCGGATTTTTATCCATTTTAAAACCCAATTTTTGCGAAAAATGGAAAGGCAAAATCATCAATATTCACCCATCGCTTTTACCGAAATTTGGCGGAAAAGGAATGTGGGGACATCACGTTCATGATGCAGTTTTAGAAGCCAAAGAAAAAGAAAGCGGTGCAACAGTACATTATGTAACATCAGGAATAGATGAAGGTGAAATCATTCTTCAAGGAAAAGTACAAATTGAGGATAACGAAACTCCAGAATCTTTGGCGGAGAAAATTCATCACATTGAATATGAGATTTTCCCAAAAGCGATTGATAAGATTTTGAATTAAATTCCCCTTCCTTTGGAAGGGGTTTCCGAAGAACGGGGTAGGAAAATATAGTATGAGAACAAATGAACTTACACAGATTGACGGAATCATAATTTTTAGAAGAAAAATTGAAGTTTTGCCTAAAAATAAAGATTTGCTTTTAAGATCAAGAAGTTTAAGAAAAGGATACATACTTTCTGAAGTCATCTTTTGGAAACAAGTTAGAAATAAAGAATTCCATAGAATTGATTTTGATAGACAAAGAATTATAGGTAACTATATTGTAGATTTTTATGTGAAATCTCTAGGATTAGTCATAGAAATAGATGGCTCAAGTCACGATGATAAAGAAGAATATGATGAAAAAAGACAAAATTTTTTAGAATCTTTACATTTAAAAGTATTTAGAATTTCAGATTTTAGAGTGAAAAATGATTTGAGTAATGTAATGAAAGAATTGGAAGATTTTATTATAGAAAATTATTCCAAAGTTGTCTAACACCCCGTCCTTCGGACACCCCTCTTTCAAAAGAGGGGAATGGAAACTGCAAAAAATAAATTAAAAATAAAAATGAAAAAACGAGCATTAATCTCGGTTTCAGACAAAACCAATTTGGTGGAATTCGCCAAATTTTTAGAACAAAACAACTACGAACTCATTTCCACAGGTGGAACATTCAAACATCTGAAAGATGCTGGTTTAACCCCAATTCAGATTGATGAAGTCACCAATTTTCCTGAAATGTTAGACGGAAGAGTAAAAACTTTGCACCCAAAAGTTCACGGAGGTTTGTTGGCAGTTCGTGACAGTCAGGAACATATGAACACCGTTGCAGAACACGAAATCGGCTTGATTGATATGGTAATCGTTAATTTGTATCCATTTTTTGAAAATGCAAATTCTGATATTTCTTTAGACGAAAAAGTAGAATTTATCGATATTGGTGGACCATCTATGTTGCGTTCCGGAGCCAAAAATTTCAAATCGGTTACCGTAATTACCGATGTTGCAGATTACGAAAAAGTGCAACAAGAAATTGCAGAAAACGGTGATTCAACATTGGTAACCCGCAAAAAATTAGCAGGAAAAGTCTTCAATTTGACTTCGGCTTATGATGGTGCCATTTCAAAAATGTTGTTAGACGAAGAATATCCGCAATATTTGCCGGCATCTTACAAAAAAGTATCCGATTTACGATACGGAGAAAATCCGCATCAATCTGCAGCATATTATGTTTCCACTTTTGAGAGTGGAGCAATGAAAGATTTCGAAATTTTGGGAGGCAAAGAATTGTCTTTTAATAATTTACGAGATATGGATTTGTGTTGGAAGGTGGTTTCAGAATTCAAAGAAGAAATGGCTTGTTGCGCTGTGAAACATTCCACACCTTGTGGAGTTGCGATCGGAACTTCTGCTTTAGAAACTTACACCAAAACGTTTGAATGCGATCCGGTTTCTATTTTTGGTGGAATTATCGGGATGAATTTCAAAGTAGATGCACCAACTGCGGAAGAACTCAACAAAACTTTCCTCGAAATTGTAATGGCGACAGATTTTGATGATGATGCACTGGAAATTTTAAGAAAGAAAAAAAATCTTAGAATCATTAAAATTAAACATCCAATTTCAGATATTCAAACTTTTGTAAAAATAGACGGCGGAATGTTGGTGCAAAATGCAGACAATCAGTTTTCTACAGATATCAAATGTGTAACTGAAACACAACCAACAGAAGAGCAATACAAATCACTACTTTTTGCACAAAGAGTGGTTAAATACGTAAAATCCAACGCAATTGTAGTTTCCAACGGAAACCAAGCATTGGGAATTGGTGGTGGACAAGTCAACCGAATTTGGGCAACTCAACAAGCGATTGAGCGAGCCAAAGCAAAATTCTCAGGCGATTTGGTCTTGGCTTCAGATGCGTTTTTCCCATTCAGAGATGTGGTAGATTTTTGTGCAAAAGAAGTTATTAAAGCCATTATTCAACCAGGTGGAAGTGTAAAAGATGAAGATTCTATTGCTGCTGCTAATGAGCACAAAATCCCGATGTTGTTCACTGGGATGCGACATTTTTTACATTGATTTGAATTTTTTTCTAACAAATTTCTTTATTCAATTTGATATCACTCCTCAAATTATTAAATTTGTAAAATACTATAAATAAAAAGATTTTTATATAAAATGAGATTATTAATTATTGGAAACGGCGGTAGAGAATCTGCTCTAGCTTGGAAACTTAAAGATGACAGTAGAATTACGAAAATGTTTTTTGCAAAAGGTACTGCAAGTACTGCAGAATTAGGGCAAAACGTTTACGAATCCGAGATCGTAGCATTACGAGATTTTGCCATCAAAGAAAAAATTGATCTTACCATCGTTGGTCCAGAAGCACCATTGGTAGAAGGAATTGTAGACGAATTCAAAAAACATGACCTCAAAATTTTTGGTCCAAATAAAAGAACTGCATCACTAGAAGGTAGCAAAGTTTTTTCCAAAAAATTTATGCAAACTTACAATATTAAGACTGCAAAAGCAGTAGTTTTCGATGCCTACAATGATGCCATCAAATATGTAGAAAACCAAACTTTTCCTATCGTAATCAAAGCAAGTGGACTTGCAGGTGGAAAAGGAGTAGTTATTTGTGAAGACCTTACCGAAGCAAAAGCAACCATTCATAGTTTTATGATTGATCGTATTTATGGCGATGCAGGAATTCAGTTGGTGATCGAAGAATATTTAGATGGTTTCGAAACCTCTATTATTGCATTTTCAAATGGAGAAAAATTATTCCCTTGTATTCCGGTGAAAGATTACAAAAAAGCAGGAAACGGCGACAAAGGTCCAAATACAGGAGGAATGGGAAGTATGGCTCCAAGTCCAGAATTTACAGAAGAACATTTGACAGATTTTCGGAAAAGTATTTTAGAACCAACTTTAGAAGGATTGCATGCAGAAAAACTGCAATTCAAAGGATTCATCTTTTTCGGATTGATGGTGACTAAAACAGGAACCTATCTTTTAGAATATAATATGAGAATGGGAGATCCAGAAACACAAGCACTTATGCCGCTTTTAGAAAATAATTTACTCGATTTGATTACCGATTGCATAGATGGTAAAGACGTTACACTCAATTTTAGTAACAAAAAATCGGTGTGTTTGGTAATGTGTTCAGGTGGTTATCCTAGAAATATTGAAACAGGATTTCAAATTCAGGGAACCGACAAAATTCAGCACTCCCAACTATTTTATGCGGGTGCTACAAAACGAGCAAACGGTGTTGTAACAACAGGAGGTAGAGTCCTTAATTTGGTTGCAACTGGCGATTCTTACCAAGAAGCACGAGAAAAAGTGTATGCAGATGCAAAACCAGTACATTTCGATTATGCTTTTTACAGAGACGATATTGGAGATTTTTAAATATTAGCGAGGGAAAATTTCCCTCCTTTTTTTTAGGAGCCAGTTCCCGCTTTTCGCTGTATCTTTTCTTTCGCCAAAGCTTTGTCACCGCCAAAAGAAAAGGATGCCGCTGCAATCGGGGCTAGTTACAGGCAGAAACAATTAGAAAATTTGGTAAAAAAATCACTCATCATTCATAACTCATAACTCATCCAAACTATGAACCAAGGTATCATCATATTAGATTTCGGCTCCCAATACAACCAATTGATTGGTCGTAGAATTCGTGAAATGCAAGTTTATACCGAAATTTTGCCTTTCAACACCACTTTAGAGACCATAAAATCCAAAAATCCTGTAGGAATCATACTTTCAGGCGGACCAAGTTCTGTTAATGCAGCAGATGCACATTTGGTTGATGCCAAAATTTTTGATTTGGGAATTCCTGTTTTAGGAATTTGTTATGGGATGCAACTTACCGCGCATTTACTTGGCGGAACCGTGAAAAAAGGTGTAAAAGGAGAGTACGGAAAAGCCAACCTTACCATTACCAAAAAATCAGAATTATTAGAAGATATCCCAGAAAATTCCACTGTTTGGATGTCCCATTTCGATGAAGTCGAAAAACTACCAATTGGTTTTGAAATCAATGGAAATACCGATGTAATTTCGGCAATTTCTAACCCCGAAAAACAAATTTTCGGAGTACAATTTCACCCAGAAGTTTCACACACTACAGAAGGTGAAAAAATGTTAGAAAATTTTGTTTTCAAAATTTGTAAAGCCAAAAAGAACTGGTTTCTAACTAATTATATAGATAAAACCATCTCCGAAATCAAAGAAAAAGTAGGGGACAACAAGGTGATTCTCGGACTTTCTGGTGGAGTAGACTCCTCTGTTGCAGCCGTATTAATTCATCGTGCAATTGGCGATCAATTAACCTGTATTTTTGTAGATACAGGTTTGCTTCGCAAAGATGAAGCCAAAAAAGTAATGGAAAATTATGGGGATCATTTTAACCTTAATATTAAACTGATAGACGCTTCTGAACGTTTTCTCACCAAACTAAAAGGCATTTCTGATCCCGAACAAAAACGTAAAGCTATTGGTAATGAGTTTGTTGCGGTTTTTGATGAGGAATCTCATAAAATAGAAGGCGCCAAATTTTTAGCTCAAGGTACTATTTATCCTGATGTTATAGAATCTCAGTCGGTGAAAGGTCCTTCTGCAGTTATAAAATCTCACCACAATGTTGGTGGTTTACCAGAAGAAATGGATTTCGAATTGCTAGAACCATTGCGTGAACTATTCAAAGATGAAGTGAGAAAAGTAGGAGAGGAGCTTGGTATTCCACATCATTTGGTCTACAGACATCCATTTCCTGGACCAGGTTTAGGAATCAGAATTTTAGGAGAAGTAGATGCCGAAAAAGTTCAAATTTTGCAAAATGCAGACGATATTTTCATAGATGAATTATATAAAAATGACTTGTACGAAAATGTTTCCCAAGCTTTTGTAGTCTTGTTACCAGTGAAATCAGTCGGAGTTATGGGCGACGAAAGAACCTACGAATATACAGCAGTTGTACGTTCTGCAAACACGATTGATTTTATGACGGCGACTTTCAGTAAATTTCCTTGGGAATTTTTAGAAAATATTTCTAATAGAATCATCAATGAAGTTCGGGGAATCAACCGAGTGACTTATGATATTTCTAGCAAACCACCTGCAACTATAGAATGGGAATAATTTTTATTTTCTTTTATAATCTATTAGAATTATATTATGTTAAATAATATGTTATTTTGAAAACCATTTAAATATAAAAATTTGCAAGATCAGGAAAGCTGGCTTGCATTTTTTTTGTAATGATTCAATTTAATTATACACAATTTTTTTGCAAGCGTTCATTAGATTAGAAAAACCAATTCGTTGATAAGATTATTTCTATAACAATTTTTTTTTGGTAGCGATTTTAAGTTATCTTAAATTATTAACAGAAATTCTAATCGCTGAGAATCTCTTAAAATTATTTTTTTTGCTATTGGTACAAATTATTTGAAATTTAAATTATCATTTTTCTTGTTGTTTCGTGAAGTACAATCTTACTATTTATTGCATGTAAATTTTGGCATTGCTAATTATGGATATATCGAAGTTATTTATCAATACATATTTATTGATGCTTGTTGCAATGATAGCAAAACCGATTGGAGCAATTATTCTTGGATATATAGGTGATAAGTATGGAAGAGCTAAAAGCTTTAACTATAGTCTTATTGGAACTATGATTGCTTCTATCATTT
>CALFIE010000083.1 GCA_937876095.1 uncultured Flavobacteriales bacterium
AGAATCTAATTTATATTAATATAAGGCGTAAAATTTATTTCACTAAGATAGTATTTTTATTTTGAATATTTAATATTTTTTTTCATTTTTTTTTAACATTTTTAATCCAAAATCTAAAATTGAGTTAATATATGATAAATTCAAACTATTGAATATTCACTAATTTTTTAATGAAAAGTACTTTAAATAGGGAAATTTGTTGCGATTAGAAATTTTTTTTTTGTGAAAATTTTAGAGCAAAAAAAAAATAAAATTTTTTCTCAGAAAGTATTAAATTTTTCGAAAAAAAGTTTTTTTGATAAAATTTCTACAATTTTTCGTTTAATTTTTGGATTTCTCATTTTTTTTCTATCATTCATGACTTTTGCACAGTCAGAATGTGTTTCCAATGAAGATTACAAAGAATTTTAAATAGGTGTTATTTATCAATTTGATAAAAATTTGAAAGTTAATTTCAATGATAAATCCAAAAATGAAACTACAACATTTCAAAATGTGGATGTAATTTCTATTTCAAGAGGTGTTTGCGTACATATGAACTTTTACGGCGAAATAAACACGAACAGTATTTTAATAATAAAAATGAGCTGCAACAGAAGTTGCTTTGGTTTATTAATTTTTTTTTTTTGGGAATGGTTATTACGAAGATTTCAAAACAATTTTAAAAGAATATAAACTTCAACTTTCTCCAAAATCTACTCAAACTAAGAAAATCTATGACTTTCATTTTAGTGAAAACGAAGTTTCTAATTTGATTTATGAAAATATCATTGTTGAAAAAATTAATTCAAAATTTATCAAAATTGCCTTTTCGTTTTACATGAACTAAGTATCTTTGCCTTTATTAATAAATTTTTAGAAATGTTCAAGAAAATTAGCATAATGATGTTGGCAATTTTTGCCACGAGTTTCAATGCACAAAATTCATCTAATTCAAAACCAAAATTGGTAGTAGGATTGGTAGTCGACCAAATGAGATGGGATTATCTCTATCGTTACCAAAATAAGTATGGGAAAGATGGTTTTAATAGATTATTAAAAAAAGGATATTCTTTTAATAATGTGATGATCGATTATATCCCGACTGTTACTGCACTTGGTCACACTTGTATTTACACAGGTTCAGTTCCTTCTATCCACGGAATTGCAGGAAACGATTGGGCAGATAAATCTACAGGAAATAATGTATATTGTACTACCGACACTACTGTACAACCAACCGGAACTGCGAATTTGAAAGTAGGGCAACATTCACCCAAGAATTTGTGGAGTACCACGATTACCGATCAGTTGGGAATTGCTACCAATTTCAAATCAAAAGTAGTGGGAGTTTCGCTAAAAGATCGTGCTTCTATTTTACCAGCAGGTCACAATCCAACTGGTGCTTTTTGGTTTGATGATTCATCTGGAAATTTTGTAACCAGTTCCTATTATATGTCTCAACTTCCAGCTTGGGTGAATACTTTCAATGACCAAAAATTACCATCTAAATTGGTAGCAAATGGTTGGAATACGCTATTACCAATTGCACAATATACAGAATCTACTGCAGATAATTCACCTTGGGAAGGTTTACTTGGTAGTGCAAAAACGCCTACATTTCCTTATAGCAATTTAGCGGCAGATTACGAAGCTAAAAAAGACAATATCAGATTTACACCATTCGGAAATACCTTGACATTGCAATTTGCAAAAGCAGCAATAGATGCATACAATATGGGGAACAATAACGAAACCGATTTTCTTGCCGTTAATATTGCTTCTACCGATTATGCAGGACATAAATTTGGGACGAATTCTATAGAAGTAGAAGATGTATATCTACGATTAGATCTTGATTTGGCCGATTTTTTCAAAAATTTGGATACCAAAGTTGGCAAAGGAAATTATTTGGTTTTCTTGACAGCAGATCACGGTGCAGCATATTCTGAAGGATATATGGAAGCTAATAAAATGCAGACCGGATTCTTCGGAGTAGATGCAGACAAAATATTGAATGCAAAACTAAAAGATAAATTTGGTGAAGACAATATGATTTGGACGGTAGAAAATTATCAGGTTTACCTTAATAGAAACATCATTAAAGAAAAAAATATTGATTTTGGTGCCGTAAAAAATGAGGTAATACAGATTTTGAAAGCCGATCCTACTGCTTTGTATGCAGTAGATATGGAAAAAATTGAAGAATCATCGGTCCCAAAAATGATAAAAGAACGCATTATAAATGGTTATAATTGGCAAAGAAGCGGTGATATACAAGTGATTTCACACGACGGAATGTTGCCACCATATTCCAGAAAAGGAACTACACATAGCGTTTGGAATTCTTATGACTCGCACATTCCGCTGATTTTTATGGGAACAGGAATCAAAAAAGGAGTTACGAGCAGCAAACCTTATCATATGACAGATATTGCACCAACTTTGGCGCAGATTCTACAAATAGAAAATCCGAGTGGAAATATTGGGAATCCAATTGTTGAATTGCTTCAAAAATAAATTCTAGTTATTATTAATGATAAAAAAGTGCATCGAAATTATTTTCAATGCACTTTTTTTGTGTCAAATTTTTTGAAAAGTAACTATTACTCTGTCAATATTCGTTGAATGATTGTGGTAATTTTTTCGGGATTTGGGAGCATCTCTTTTTCCAGTACCAAATTGATGGGAACTGCAGGCAAATCCAGGGATCCTATAATTTCTACCGGTGCATCCAGATATTTAAAACAATTTTTAGAAATCCTTGCAGCAAAAGCTTCTGCAAAAGAATTGGTTTGTTGTTCTTCGGTGATGATGAGACATTTTCCGTGTAATTGTACCCGTTCAAAAACCAATTTTTCATCGAGTGGAATCAACGTTCGTAGATCGATGATATCAATTTGTCCTTCAAAATTTTTGGCGGCTTCTTTAGCCCAAAAAACGCCCATTCCGTATGTTACGATTGCTAAACTTTTACCTTCATCTATACAATTTTGGTTGGCTTGTAACAGTAAATTGGCTTTACCAAGAGGTAAAATATAATCTTCTGCAGGTTCTACCGTTTTTGCATCTTCGGTTCCTGGTACTTTGCTCCAGTACAAACCTTTGTGTTCTAGCATAATTACTGGATTTGGATCGTAGAATGCTGCTTTTAGCAATCCTTTGAAATCCGCAGCATTGCTTGGATACACGATTTTTATTCCTTTGATATTTGCCAAAATACTTTCTACACTTCCGCTGTGATACGGACCACCACCTCCATAAGCACCAATTGGCACTCGTATAATATTACTCACTGGAAATTTTCCACGAGATAAATAGCAAGATTTTGAAATTTCTGTAATCAGCTGATTGATAGCAGGATAGATGTAATCTGCAAATTGTACTTCTACAATTGGTTTCAGACCAACTGCACTCATTCCGACAGTTGAACCTATAATATATGCTTCTTGTATTGCAGTATTGAAAACCCTTTTCTTTCCAAATTTCTGACCAAGAGTTACGGTTTCTCTAAAAACACCTCCAATTCTCTCACCTACATCTTGTCCGTAGAGCAATGCTTCAGGATGTTTCCACATCAGTTCTTGTATCGCATGAATTGCTGCATCTACCATTACAATTTTTTCACCATTTGCAGGTGTTCTTTCACCAGATTCTTCTGTAATTGGAGTGGGCGCAAAAACGTGTTCTGTTACACTTTCAGGAGTAGGATCTTTGGCATTTTGTGCGTTTTCAAAAGCAGTCTCCGCTTCTTTTCTACAAGAATTTTCGATTTCTGATAATAGTGTATCTTCTATACCAGATTCTATTAAATATTTTCTTAAAATATTGTTGGGATCTTTTGCACGGTGTTTTTCTAGGTCGGCTTCATCTCGGTAAAATTCTCTACGAACTCCAGAAGTGTGATGCCCAATTAGAACCGTTTTTGCACAAACCAAAAGTGGTTTTCGCTCTTCTCTTACAAAATCTATAGCGTTTTTCATCGCCAAATAACTTTCTACAAAATCGGTTCCATCTACACGCATTCT
Organism: uncultured Flavobacteriales bacterium; assembly: GCA_937876095.1. Taxonomy (GTDB): domain Bacteria; phylum Bacteroidota; class Bacteroidia; order Flavobacteriales; family Weeksellaceae; genus CALFIE01. The sequence continues at coordinate 4,008 of CALFIE010000083.1, forward strand.
GTTGAGACCAATAAAACCTCCTGCATAATCATAGGCATCAGAAGTTCGTGCTTCTTCTTTGGTTACCGAAATTCCCCATTCATTATCCTGTACCAAAAAAATGATCGGCAATTGATGCAGCGCTGCAAACTGAAACGCTTCAGAAACTTCACCTTCGGTGATTGAATTATCCCCGAAACTACAAACAACTACCGGATTGTTTTCAAAATTTTTAAGATTGAATTCTTGTAAATATTTTATTCCTTGTGCAACTCCAGTTGTAGGAATTGCCTGCATTCCGGTTGCAGAACTTTGATGAATAATTTTTGGTTTTTCGGGATCCAAACTAGAAGGATGTGAGTAATACGATCTACCACCAGAAAAAGGATCGTCTGCTTTTGCAAGCAATTGCAGCATTAGTTCATACGGTGAAAATCCCATTCCTAGAAGCAAACTTTCGTCACGGTAATATGGCGAAACCCAATCTTCTTTGGTTAATTGATAAGCGGTTGCTAATTGAATGGCTTCGTGTCCGCGAGAAGTACTATGCACATATTTTGCGATTGGTCTGTTCTCTTCGTAAATATCGGCCATTGCTTTTGCTAACATCATATGTCGAAAAGCCTTTAATAAAAGGTCTTGAGAGATTTTTTCTTGAGTAATTTGCATAGGAAACAAATATACTATTTTTTTGCAATCACCAAAGTTTGTTCTTCAATTTTTTTATTTTTAATGGTTATTATTAACCAGTTGTGCATTTATAACAACTCTGTAAAATACACATTATTAATACATAAAGCAAAGTCGCAAATTATATAATTAAAAGAATACCAAATTAAGGCGCAGGAAAATCAAAGATTTTCAATTTTAACGAAGTTAAAAATTTGCGTATTAAACAAATAAGTTGCGCTGTTGCGTTGAAATTTATTCTAAATGCACAAAAGGTTATTATTAATGAAAATTACCTCAAAAACTTTCTAAATATTCTAAAAAATAGATAATAATGATTGCTTCAACAAAAATGAAATTTTTGACTTTTTATATAGAATTTTGACTTTTTTTTCCAAAAAATTTGCCCTATTTTTACCAAAAATATCCTCAAAATGTATTTGATTTTCGATACCGAAACCACAGGTTTACCTCAAAATTTCAACGCACCACTTTCAGACTCAGATAATTGGCCTAGAATGGTGCAAATTGCGTGGCAATTGCACGATGACAATGGTGAACTGGTTGAAAATCAAGATTATATCATAAAACCAGAAGGTTATGATATTCCCTTCAATGCGGCAAAAATCCACGGGATTTCTACCAAAATGGCACACGAAATAGGTCGGGATTTGCAGGAAGTTTTAGAGGAATTTCAAGCAGTAGTACAAAGAACCAAAATCGCAGCTGGACACAACATAGATTTTGATTACAAAATTGTAGGTGCGGAATTTTTTAGAAAAAATATAGAAAATCCTTTACTAGAAACTGCTTCTGCAGATACGATGTCTCTTGGAACCGATTTTTGTAAATTACCAGGAGGAAAATCAGGGAATTATAAGTCACCAAAACTTATAGAGTTATATGAGAAATTGTACGGCGAAAAATTCGATGAAGCGCACAATGCAGCAGCTGATGTAAATGCAACGGCGCAAGTTTTTTTTGAAATGATGAGAATCGGTGTGATTCCTGCATCTCAATTACAAATTTCAGAGGAATCGCTGAAACTTTTTCAGCAAAATCATCCTAACCCGATTCCACCTTTTGAAATCGTTATCAGAAGTCAAGTTGCCGATTCCAAAAAAGGCAAAAGTACCACAGAAAAAGGTTTAAATGATGAGGTAGAAATCGGCGATTATTTCAATTTTCATAACCACAGTATTTTCTCGAGTTTGCAGGCAACCAGTAGAATAGGAGACCTGATTGAAAAAGCCAAAAAAGATGGTTTTCCTGCAGTTGGTTTGGTAGATTTGGGAAATTTGATGGGCGCTTTCAAATTTATTACCGAAGTTGAGAAATACAACGCAGATATTGCAAAAACTAAAAAAGAATTTGCAGAAAAAAAACAATTGGCCGAAGAATCAGGAGTAGAATTTACCGATGCCGAAATAACAGACCGAGAACTGATTCCGGTTTTAGGTTGTGAATTTTATATTTCTGATCGGCCAGAACAAAGGCAATTTACCAAAGACGATCCAGACAGAAGAACCAACGTGGTTTTGCTCGCCAAGAATTTCAATGGCTACAAAAATTTGGCAAAACTCTCGAGTTTGGGTTATGTAAATGGTTTCTATTTCGGAGTTCCCAGAATTTCTAGGAAAATGATTGCGCAGTACAAGCAAGATCTGATTGCTGTAACATCAGGAATCAATGGTGATGTTCCCAATGCGATTTTAGAATTTGGGGAGCAAAAAGGCGAGGAGATTTTCCAATGGTGGAAATCTGAATTTGGCGACGATTTTTATGTGCAAATCCAGAACCATCAATTAAAAGAAGAAGAACATCTCAACGAAGTGCTGCTGCAATTTGCAGAGAAACACGACGTGAAAATTTTGGCACAAAATGAAACTTTCTACACCGAAAAAACCGATGCCAAAATACAAGATATTCTCTACTGTATAAAAGATGGTGAAAAACTTACCACACCAATTGGCAGAGGTTTTGGGAAAAGGAGAGGTTTGCAATCTGAGGAGTTTTATATTAAAAATGCCAATGAACTGAAACAGACTTTTAGAAATTTTCCCAATGTTTTTGATGCGTACAGTGATTTTTTACAGAAATTTGAAAAATATACCTTGAAACGGGATGTTTTACTCCCGAAATTTGATATTCCGAGTGAATTTTTAGATATAGAAGACCAAAAAGATGGCGGAAAAAGAGGTGAAAACGCCTACCTAAAATTTTTAGCATACGAAGGTGCAAAAAAAAGATACCCCGAAATCACCGATGAAATCAAAGAACGCCTCGATTTTGAGCTAGAAATTATTGCAAAAACGGGTTATCCCGGTTATTTCCTAATTGTACAGGATTTTTGTAACGAAGCCAAAAAAATGGGAGTTTGGGTAGGACCAGGTCGTGGTTCTGCAGCTGGTTCTGCAGTGGCTTATTGCATAGGAATTACCAATGTAGATCCCATAAAATATGATTTGCTATTTGAGCGTTTCCTGAATCCGGAACGTATTTCTATGCCCGATATTGATATTGATTTTGATGATGAAGGACGGGATAAAATTATAAAATGGGTGATTGATAAATATGGGCAAAACAACGTGGCACAAATTATCACCTATTCTATTTTGGGCGGAAAATCTGCCATAAAAGATGCAGGTAGAGTGATGGATGTATCTATTCCTGATACCAATAATATTGCCAAATTGGTACCTTCAACTCCGGGAATGAATATAGAAAAGGCCCTGAAAAAACTCGATCAGTTGAGACCAGAAGATCAGATTTTGGCAAGGGAAATGCGCGATATTTTGAACAATCCAAACGATGAGCGATTTACGGTCTTAGATGCTGCGCAAAAAATGGAAGGCTGCATCAGAAATACCGGAATTCACGCTTGTGGAGTCATCATCACACCAGAAGATATTTCTAATTTGGTGCCGATTTCCATCGCTTCAAAAGATGCAGATATTTTGGTTTCTCAGTTTGATAATTCGGTGGCAGAAAGTGCAGGTTTGCTGAAAATGGATTTTTTGGGACTGCGTACTTTAACCATCATTAAAGATACTTTAAAACTCATTAAAAATAAACACGACATCGACATCAATCCCGATGAAATCCCTATAGATGATGCCAAAACGTACCAACTTTTCAAAGAGGGGAGAACTGTAGGGATTTTCCAGTACGAAAGTCCAGGAATGCAAAAATATATGCGTGATCTGAAACCAACTACTTTTGCCGACCTGATTGCGATGAATGCCTTGTACAGACCAGGTCCTATAAAATACATCCCGAATTTCATCAATAGAAAACACGGCACCGAAGAAATTATCTATGATTTGCCAGAAACCGAAGAATATCTGAAAGAAACCTACGGAATTACCGTCTATCAGGAACAAGTAATGTTGCTGTCTCAAAAATTGGCGAATTTCACCAAAGGTGAAGCAGATACGTTGAGAAAAGCAATGGGTAAAAAAGACAAACCAACGCTGGATAAAATGTATCCTAAATTTTTGGAAGGAGGCAAAAAAAATAATTTAGACGAAGACAAACTCAACAAAATCTGGAAAGATTGGGAAGCCTTTGCAGAATATGCTTTCAATAAATCGCACTCTACTTGTTACGCACTGATAGCGTACCAAACTGCATACTTGAAAGCCAATTATCCTGCAGAATTTATGGCAAGTGTAATGACCAATAACCTGAATAATACGAAACAAGTAACCCTTTTTATGGAGGATTGCAGAAGTATGGGAATTGATGTTTTGGGACCCGATGTCAACGAGTCGGAGTACGGATTTTCGGTGAATGAGAAAGGACAAATCAGATTCGGATTAGGCGCTATAAAAGGAATTGGAGAAGGTCCGAGTGAAGCGATTGCCCAAGAAAGAAAATTGGGAAGATTCACCAATATTTTTAATTTTTTTGAAAGAATTCCGCCTTCACAAGTGAATAAAAGAGTGGCAGAAAGTTTGGTGGTTGCAGGTGCGTTTGATGAGGTAGATACGTATCACAGAGCGCAATATTTTGATATTGATAATGCAGGTAGAACCACTATAGAACGATTATCTAGGTACGGACAAAGTTTCCAAGAAACCAAAAATGAAGTCGAAAATTCTCTCTTCGCCGATTTTGCAGATGAGGTTAAGATTGAACCACCCAAAATTACCAACTGTGCAGAGTGGCAAAATATGCATAAACTCAACAAAGAGAAAGAAATTATTGGCTTCTATTTATCTGCACATCCATTAGATGAATATCGTTATCAGTACGAATTCATAAGTGGTGCATTGAGTAGAAAAGCTCTGCTAGAAGAGAAGAAAGAAGAGGATTTGCTCATTACCGAAACGCCTATTGTTGCCGAAATTTTTGAAGATAAAGATGAGGAGATTTTGGATGTTCCTGCTGATATTTCAGATGAAGACGCACCAGATTTGTTAGAAGAAGCAACCAAAAATATTGAGCCTAGAGGAAATTTCAATTTTTTGAATGCCGATGAAGTAGATGCTTACAAAGAAATCGTTTTTGGGAATCAACCCAATTTGTTTGATAATGACCAACTCACCTGGAAAGAAAAACAAGCAATGAGAGATCAGGGAAAAGAATATCACGTTGCCGGCTTAATCACAGAATTTGCAGTGAGAGATGGTAAAAATAGCGGCGAAAAGATTGCCTTTCTCACTTTAGAAGATTACAGTGGAAGTTGCCAATTAAGATTGGGAGATAGAGATTATATGAGGTTGAAAGATAAGATTGCGCTGCAGCGATTTGTGATTTTTAAATTGAAATTTTCTCAGGGAAAAGACGGCCGTGTTTTTGTAAATGTGCATGATGTGATTGACTTGAAAGATGCCTTCGATAAATTTGCTAAAAGTCTTGCTATTGTGATGGATGTGCGAGATGTTAGGAGAGAAGATGTTGAATTTTTCAGAACGATTATTAACGAAAAAAAAGGTGCTCATCAACTAAGTTTTTACTTGAAAAACCCTATAGAAAGTAGTTTTATGGAGGTTCAGTCTTTGCGATGCTCCATTAATATTGATGGTGATTTGCTGCAAGTGTTCAATGAGCAAAATAAGATGCAATTATTTCTAAATTAATTGTATTAAGAGCTATTAGTTCTTGTTTTTATTATGAATATATAAACAATGTTATTTATATTAATAAAATAAATTCCTTTTATATAAAAAGATAAAGCTTTGTAATGTGAATCTTCTTGAGTTAAAATTTTATTTTCAATTAAAGTGATTTTTCTGTCTTTTTCTTGATTCGCTTGGGAAATATTATCCAATCTGATCTTGATTTGATCTAGATCTGCTTTTGATGCTGCTGTCTGTTCCTTGGTTTCCACCAACTCTTTAGACGCTTCCTTTAATCGAGCATCCGATTCCGCCAGCTGGCGCTTTGCCTCTTCAAAAGCAACCTGCTTTTCATGCAGCTCTTTCTGCAAACGGTGAATCAGTTCTTCTTGCGCAAGAGCGGCTTTTTCCAGCCCTTCCGATAAAGGCGTTAGTTCTTCAGCCTGCTGCTGAATCGATGCACTGTCAGTAACAACACCATTAGCAAGCGCTTGAATTTCTCTCTGTTGCTGAACTACGTTCGTGTCAAGCTCCTCTTTCCGCTGCTGAATCCCTTTCACCACCTCATCTAAATGCTGCATCCGCTCTGACTCCTTTTCCTGTTTCTCTTTGGTTAAATTAATCAATAAATCAGTCTTGCGCTTCTCAACCCGACTTGGGTCTATCCAGTCACGTATCCCTTCATAGACATAAGACGCGCCTTGATAACCTACATAGGCTGCTCCTCCCATTCCAAGTCCTTTTGCTCCCATGACAGCCCCCGCGGCGATTACTACTGGTATTGGCATTTTATGCTCCGTTTGTGATTAAAAATGAATAAGCAACAGACGGATGCCCTAAAGGATTGGATTTTTCAGTTCGATTGGAATGGAATAACCAAAGAAGGCTGGTTAAAGTACGCATGAACAAACTCCGTCTTAGCAAATAGATTATTTTGCCCTCAATGTCCCTGTTCCTGGCTGCTGTATAGTCGATGTCAATTACCCATCAGGGTAACTAAAAAATAATTGTCGCCATGGTAGCATGACAAAACGTCCTGTCAATCAACAGGTTAAAATTATTTCAAGCAGACTGGTAGAACAAAAACAGAGTGTTTTTTATTTGCTTAACCTGTTGATTAAATGTGTTTAATCATTATAATCAATCCCGCAGATAGTGTTTCTTAACAGGCAGCCTCTTCCATATTACCCTTTAAGTCATTACCTGCCTTTGTCAGCCAGCTCG
>CALFIE010000084.1 GCA_937876095.1 uncultured Flavobacteriales bacterium
TAAACACAAAGATAATAAAAATTAGGCTATTTTACGGATATTCATATTTTTTTTTTCATTATTAATGAAAAAATGAATTGTTGAAATCCCTATCTATCTTCTTAACCTTTTTTATTTATTTAGAAGCGATTTTGCAAATGCAATGAAAAAGTCCAAATCTTTTTTAATTGTAGCAATTCCTACCGAAATTCTGGTTGCGCCGCGCATTTTTCCGAGGTAAGACATCATATCTTTGTAGTCGCCATTTTGGTGACTGCTGTAATATTTTGCCAATTCGTGATCAGTAAGACAATTATTGGTTTCATCTATTCCCGGATTACAAAAGCAACCAGAGCGCAAAGATATTTTCTGTTGGTTCGCCAATTCTTCTATCTGCTCAAAATTGTATCTACCGCCAATTTCGTTGTAAAATCCTAAAATCATAGTTCCACCAATATTTTGATGATCATTTGGTCCAAAAATTTGAATTAAATTTTTACCACTATCATGTTTCAGATTTTGTAAATTGTTGTACAAATATTTTCGTAAACTGCTGATTCGTTCATTAATTTTTTCAACTCCAATTTCGTCTATGTAATCCAAACCGATTTTCACGGCAGGAATGTCTAGATAATTCAGTGTGCCATCTTCAAAACGTTCATGATTATTAATAAGGAAATGATTGATTGCATTTACCGACACCAAACTCACTGTTCCACCTGCAAACCAAGGTTTTTGTAATTTTTGAAAAGTATCTTTCCGAAGCAAAAGACAACCAATTCCTGTTGGGAAACCGAAAATTTTGTAAAACGAAACACAAACAAAATTGGGTTGGTGTTTTTTCAAGTCCAATCTGTTGGTTGGTACAAATGCGGCTGCATCTAGCAAAACGTCCCAACCATTTTCTTGTGCTTTTTCTATCCAATCCAGATCGTGTTTCACACCAGAAACGTTGGATTGCGCAGGAAAAGCGAATAATTTGTGCTCGCAATCGTCTTTCTTTTCTAATTTTTCGGAAATGAATTCTGAATCTAACCGCAAATTCTCATAATAAATAGGAGCATAAGTTACTTTGCCATATTTTGCAAGGCAAAATTGCCGAATTCCGTTCACCGAATTGTGATTATCTGCTAACAACAAAAATTTTGAATTGGCAGAAAAAGGATAACTTTCTCCTACAATTTTCAGTGCATTGGATGCATTTTGAGTAAAAACACAATAGTAATCTTCTGCATTGAAAAACGCAATCACCTTTTCTCGGGCTTCTTCTACCAATTTAGTTGCTAGTTGCGAAGATGGATTGGTAGAATGTGGATTCCCCAAAACATTACTGATGAGCAAATCCTGATGTTCCAAAAGTTGAGATTTTGCGTAGAGATTTCCTCCGGTAAAATCCAAGTAAGTATGAGAATCTTTGTCGAGTCTTTTGTACTCTACGTTTCGCAGGATTTCAAAGAAATCATTGTGAGCTAAAATTTCAGATTTTTCGGTTGCGGAAATCATAAAGGCATTTTGTCAAATATAAAAAAAATCATAGATATTCTATGATTTTCTTTAGTTTTTAGTGAAAAAGTTTGCTTCAATCTTAATGAAAAGAAAACTAATAACTCATTGCAACAATTTTTTCGGCGTCTTCAGGTTTTACCATTCTGTTTTCGCCTAATCCTAACCAATTTCTTTGGATAAAATTGTTTTTAATTTTTTCGGCAGTACCTTCATATTGATTAGTATATTCTGATAATTTCGTTTGGATATGTAAAGAATGGAAAAATCCTTCTAATTTTTGAATTGCTATGATTGCTTTTTCATCGGTAGAACCGGATTGAATATTCCAAACGCGTTCTGCATATTGCGCCAATTTTTGTTTCTTTGCTTGGAAATTATATCTATAATGTGATGGTGCAATTATTGCCAAAGTTCTTGCGTGATCTATACCAAACATCGCCGTCAATTCGTGGCCAATTCCGTGTACAGCCCAATCTGTAGGTACTCCTTTTTGTATTAGACCATTCAGAGCCATGGTACAACACCACATAAAATTTCCTGCCGCATTGTAATCGAACTCATCACTCATCATTTTCGGAGCAATTTCTTGCAAAGTTTGCAAAATACTTTCAGAAAATCGGTCTTGCAAAGATGCAGAAGTAGGGTAGGTCATATATTGCTCCAGAACGTGTGTATAAGCATCGGTAATTCCGTTGGCAATTTGTTTTTTGGGAATCGAGCGAATAACTTCGGGATCTAGAATAGAAAATTGCGGGAACAAACCAGGACCTCCCATTCCTAATTTTTCGCCAGTTGCACGTCTAGAAACTACTGCTCCAGAATTCATTTCAGAACCAGTTGCAGGCAAAGTAAGTACACTCGCAAAAGGCAATGCTTTACCTTCTTCAGTTCTGATGGCGTTTTTCAAAATTTCCCAAGATTCTCCGTCGTAATTGGCTGCAGCTGCCAAAAATTTGGTTCCATCTATTACAGAACCACCACCAACTGCCAAAAGAAAATTTATATTTTTTTGTTTGATAACTTTCAGCGCTTCTAGCAAGACTTCGTATTCGGGATTGGCAGGAATTCCGCCAAATTCTTCAAAAGAAAAACCTTCTAAAGCAGCAACTACTTGATCGTAAACTCCATTAGTTTTAATACTTCCACCTCCGTACAACAGTAGGATTTGGGAATTTTTTGGTATTTCATTAGCAATTTTTGAGATGGTATCTTTACCAAAAATTATTTTTGTTGGATTTTTAAATTCAAAATTGAGCATAGGTATAAATTTTGGTCAAAAGTAAAGAAAATTTACATTAAAATCTTCAAGGTAAAATTGAAAACATGATTATTGATGAATAGAAAAAAGTCATTATAAACAGTTGGTTTTTACAATATAGATTTCATTACCTTTGCAAAAACAAAAAAATAGAATTCGTGGGACACAAAGCAGGATTTGTAAATATCGTAGGAAAACCAAATGCTGGGAAATCTACGCTCCTCAATCAATTGATGGGCGAGAAATTGGCAATCGTAACGCAAAAAGCGCAGACTACAAGACACCGTATTTTTGGAATTTATAATGAGGAAGATTTGCAAATCGTTTTTTCTGATACTCCCGGAGTTTTGGAACCGAAATACGAGTTGCAAGAAAAAATGATGGATTTTGTGAAAGATTCTTTGCAAGATGCAGATGTTTTCTTATTTATAATCGATATCACCGATCGCGATGAACCCTCTGAATTTTTGATTGAAAAATTGAATAAAATTCCTGTTCCTGTTTTGATTTTGGTGAATAAAATAGATGCTTCTAACCAGGAAGATTTAGAAAAAGTAATGGAATTTTGGCATCAGAAAATTCCAAAAGCAGAAATTTTGCCTATTTCTGCACTCAAAGCCTTCAATACCGAAGTGATTTTACCGAAACTGAAATCGATGTTGCCCGAAAATCCACCATATTACGACAAAGACCAATTCACCGATAAATCGGAACGTTTCTTCGTAAACGAAGCAATTCGTGAAAAAATTTTGTTGAACTACGATAAAGAAATTCCGTACTCGGTAGAAGTAGTGACAGAAGTTTTCAAAGAAAAAGAAAATGCCATTGTGATAGATGCTGTAATCTACGTAGAAAGAGAAACTCAAAAAGGTATTTTAATTGGACATAAAGGTGAAATGATAAAGAAAGTTGGGACTGAAGCCAGACTAGATCTAGAGAAATTTTTTGGTAAAAAAATTCATTTGAGTCTTTTTGTAAAAGTGAAAAAAGATTGGCGAAAAAATGATCGAGATTTGAAAAATTTCGGATATAGATAGCTTTTTTTTATTAAATTATTTTTTATTTTTAGTTTTTTTTATAAATTTGTCAAAAATAAATAATGAAAGTATTTTATTTTGGAAATTCACTTCCAGTATTTTCTAATGTTTTATTATTAATTATCAGAGTATTCATAGGATTTGCTATGTTAACTCATGGATTCCCAAAATTACAACAATTGATTTCTGGTACAGAAATTAAATTTTTCAATTTATTAGGATTAGGAGATAAATATACCTTAATTTTAGCAGTTTTTGCAGAATTTGCTTGTTCTATTTTTGTTATTTTAGGTTTGTTTACAAGATGGGCTTTGTTTTTCTTAATCATCACTATGTCTGTTGCTGGATTACTTGTGCATGGAAGTGATGCTTTTGAAAAAAGAGAATTAAGTTTGCTTTATTTAGCTGTTTATGTACTTTTTTTGGTAATAGGTCCAGGTAAATTTTCTATTGATCAATTAATTCGCAATAAATAATATTACTACATTTTTTTATTATTTAAATGAACAAGAGTTAAGTGTGCAATCTGATTTTCTTACCAGAAAGTTTTAGAAATCTGATGACCAAAAGCACGGCTGAAACCGTAAGTCCAAGTCCAAGTGCAATCCACATTCCAAAAGCACCCATTTCTAGAGTTACACATAGGTAAAAACCAAGCGGAATTGCAATCAACCAATACGCAATAAAGGTAATTATGGATGGAATCTTCACATCTTGTAAACCTCGCAAACTACCAAGTGCAGTTACTTGAATTCCGTCTGATAATTGGAAAAGCGCTGCAATTATCAATAATTTGGAAGCCAAAAGTACGACTTCTATGTCTTCTGGTTTGGTGAAAAAAGTGGGTAAAATGTCACGACCAAAAATAAAAATCAAACCACAGAAAAACATAAAAATAAAAACAATTTTCAGGTTGTTGATGCCTACTTTTTGTAATTCTACGAAATTCTTTTCGCCCAGTTTTCTACCAATCATCACTGTAGAAGCTACACTAAAACCAATACACAGATTGAAGGTAAAAGATGCCATAGAAAGCGCAATTTGGTGAGACGCAATATCTTTTGCAGAAATCAAACCACAGATAAATGCAGCCGCTGCAAATGCGGTAACCTCAAAAAACATTTGCAAGGCAGTAGGAAATCCCAATTTGATCATTTTCTGGAACATTTCTTCTGAAAATTCTGCAATTTTCAAAGAAAAATCTTTGATATATCGTTTGGTTTTTTCTTGTTTTAGAAGTACGAAGTACAAAAAAATCATCATGAAAATTCTGGCTATTAAACTTGCCAATGCAGAACCTTGAACTCCCATTGCTGGAATCCCAAAAAGTCCTTTTATGAAAATATAATTCAGAAAAACATTGATGATGTTTGCAATAATTGTGGCTTTGGTAACCCCAATTGTATAAGACAAACCTTCTGAAACTTCCCGTAGTGTTTGGAAAGCCATAAATGGTAGGATACTTATGGTCATTATCAACAGAAAATTAGAAGTATCGGGTATAATTTCTTTGGGTTGGTCTAAATGGTAGAGTAGCGGAAGTCCTGCAAAAAGCAGCAACATCAGTATCAATCCTACGCTTAAATTGATGATAAAACCATGTCTGAAAACTGAATTTATTTTCTGATGATCGTTTTGCGAATGAGCCTCAGAAACCAAAGGTGGAATTGCGAAAGAAAATCCCAATGCAAATACAAAAATCGAGAAAAAAACAGCGTTTCCTAGCGAAACCGAAGCCAATGCTTTTGCTCCAAGTAATTTCCCAACAATGATATTGTCAAACAAATTTACAGAAACCTGACCTACCTGTGTCAACATTACTGGTAGTGCTAATTTCAAACATTCTCGGGTATAGTTTTTATGGAGTAGAAGATTCATATATGGTATGGTCAACAAAAAAGTCTGCGTTGGTAGTTCCGCAAACTTTTATTATAAAATTTTTAACTATTTTTTGTGTAAAATTATTTTCTTACAAAACTAGCTACATCTTCTGCAGAAACAGGATTAGAACCTAAAATAATCAATCGTTCTACCACATTTCTAAGTTCTCTAATATTACCAGTCCAACTGTATTCTTTCAGAGCTTCTAGTGCTTTTGGATCAAATTCTTTAACAGCATTACCATGCTCATCAGAAATAATGGCCGCAAAATGTTGCACTAAAAGTGGAATATCTTCTTTTCTGTCTTCTAAAGAAGGAACCTGGATTTCTATAACCGATAATCTGTGAAATAAATCCTCACGAAAACGACCTTGTTCTATTTCTTTTTGCAAATTTTTGTTGGTTGCTGCAATTACACGTACATCAACTTTTATTTCTTTGTCGCTACCAACTGGTGAAACTCGGCTTTCTTGCAATGCGCGCAATACTTTTGCTTGAGCTACCAAACTCATATCTCCAATTTCATCTAGAAAAATGGTGCCATTGTTTGATAATTCAAATTTACCTTGTTTATCTTTTATAGCACCTGTGAAACTGCCTTTTACATGTCCGAAAAGTTCAGACTCGATTAATTCCGAAGGAATTGCTGCGCAATTAACTTCAATCATAGGTCCTTTTGAACGTTCGCTTTGTGCATGTATTGCATGCGCAACCAATTCTTTTCCGGCTCCGTTTGGACCAGTTATGAGTACTCTTGCATCAGAAGCAGCCACTTTTTCTATCATATCCTGAATTTTTTTCAGTGCAGGTGAATTCCCAATCATTTGATATTTTTTATTCACTTTTTTCTTCAGGGTGCTATTTTCTTTTTGCAATGTGGAATTGGTTTTTTGTAGACTACCTTTGTCTAGTGCATTTTTTACACTGGTTATTAATCTGTTGATATCAATAGGTTTAGAAATAAAATCATAAGCACCATCTTTCAGAGCATTTACAGCTGTTTCTATATCTGCATGTCCTGAAATGAGTACAAAAGTGGTATCTGGTTTTATCAGCAATGTTTGTTTCAGTAATTCGGTTCCCGAAAGTTTGGGCATCTTGATGTCAGAAATTACCAGTGTAAAATCCTCTTTTTCTAGAAGTTTATACGCTTCTAGACCATCTTCTGCAATGGCGAATTCATAGTCTCTTAATTCATCTGATAAAATACTGTGTAAAACACCTGAAATTGCTTTTTCGTCTTCTACTATTAATATTTTCTGCATAGCACAAAGGTAAGAAATTTAAAAATATATACCATAAAAAATCTGAAATACCTACGTATTAATAATTATAGATGTTTTATAAGTAGTTTTTTTAAAATATTTTTCTTGAACACAAATTATAAAATTAATGAATATAAAAATAAATTTCAAAATCTAATATATTCTAGCTCCGAAAATAGCAGAACCTATTCTCACCGAATTAGCTCCACAATCAATTGCAATAGGATAATCATCACTCATTCCCATAGACAAAGTCGTTAGTTTATGGAGTACAGACAACTCATCAAATAATTTTTTCAGAATACCAAATTCATTTCTAATCTGCGATTCATCTTCGGTAAATGTTGCCATTCCCATTAATCCAATGATGGTGATATTTGGGAATTTACCTATTAAATATTCATTAAAAATATCTCTGGCTTCTTCTATTTCTAATCCAAATTTACTTTCTTCTTTCGCGATTTTTACTTGTAGTGAAATTTTGATGGTTCTGTTGTTTTTTTTGGCTTCTTTGTCTATTTCTAGAAGCAATTTTTTAGAATCTACACTTTGTATAGTATCAACAAACGGAGCTATGTACTTTACTTTGTTGGTTTGTAAATGACCAATTAAGTGCCAATTGATGTCTTTTGGTAGTTGATCGTGTTTCTCGGTAAGTTCCTGCACTTTGTTTTCCCCGAAAATACGTTGTCCACAATTATACACTTGTAGAATTTTGTCTACAGAATTATTTTTAGAAACAGCAACCAATTCTACATTTTGGGGTAGATTTTCTAAAATTTTATTGAAATTATTTACTATTTGTTCAAAAATCATGGTTTAATATAAATGCTAATAAAATAAGGTATTTTTACTTATTTGAAATTTCAAATATATATATTTTTGATTCATTATTTAAAAAAAACAATTTAAGAAAACAATCAAAATTAAAATGAGATAATATTAAACAGATAAAGTATTTGATTTTAGAAAAAATCCTAATTATAAAGTTTACCAAAGAGTTTTTATTAATACCAAATGCACTTAAAAAAGTAGTACAAACTTCTGATAATATAGAAATTTTCTCCAAAGTGAATATTTATCACAAAAGAATAGAAACAATTATTGTATAATTTGTGTAAAAATAGGTTGGGTTGCTTATTCTTTAAGTAAAACATTAAATAAATTAAAAAAAGTTGTTTTCATCTTTTTGTGAAAATCATACGTATTTTTTTTTCAAAACTTTATATTATTTTATAAAAACAACAAATATTAGTAATATCTCAGATGTATTATTTTTGACAAAAAATAACATAAAAGTCTTTAAATCTCTGCATTTGCAGTATTAGAATTCCCACAATGA
>CALFIE010000085.1 GCA_937876095.1 uncultured Flavobacteriales bacterium
AGGATTAAATATTTCTGCGGATAATATTTTGATTACGCACGGTGCACAAATGAGCATTTATCTTTCGGCACGACTACTTTTAAATGAACACGCAAACATTGTCGTAGCCAAGCCAAATTATCCTGTTGCAAACAAAACTTTTCAAGAAACGGGGGCGAAGCTTATCGAAGTTAATATTGATGATAACGGAATTGATACCGATGAAATCGAGCAAATTTGTAAAAAGAAAAAAATAAATGCTGTTTATGTTGTTCCACATCATCATTATCCAACAACGGTTACTTTGAGCGTAGAACGAAGAATGAAATTACTTGAACTTTCAAAGAAGTTTTCGTTTGCCATTATCGAAGATGATTATGATTACGATTATCACTATTTATCTTCGCCATATTTGCCTTTGGCAAGTGCCAATCACAATGGTAATGTGATTTATATTGGCTCTTTTTCTAAAATTTTAGACCCTGCTCTGCGACTGGGTTTTATGGTTGCTCCGAAAAATTTTATTGACCAATGCTCCTCTTTCAGAAAAATTATTGACGTGGGTGGTGATGGATATATGCAAAATGCATTAGCTACTTTGATAAAAGATGGCGAATTGAAAAGGCACCTCAAAAAAGCTAAAAAATGTTACCACGAGCGTAGAGATTTTTTGGATAATTTACTAAAAAATCAATTGTCAAAATATATAACCTACCGGTTGCCGTCTGGTGGAATGGCTGTTTGGATTACGTTTAACAAATCATTTTCGGTAGATAAATTAGTGTCAAATCCGTTCTTTAAGATAGTTCGACTGGATAATGAATTGAATGCATTTCGTTTTGGATTTGCTTCAATGAATGAAGAAGAATTGCAATCTGCTGTCAATGAGATAGAAAAAATAGTATTGAAAAGTTGACTTTTGATGCAGGTCGGTTCTTTTAAAATAGCAGATAACGTTTTGCAGCTTGGCGAAGTGGCGGAAATCGAAGCACAAATGTTCAGTTTTGCACAAAAATTCAATCGAAGAACTGCTGTTGAATTTAGTACTAAACCCGCCATTTTGCCAAACTGCTGTTGTGCGTTCGGCTTTTTATTCAATTTTATTCAATGTCCAAATTAAAGCTTTTTCTTTTGTAGCTCTGAAAATTGTATTGTGTTTTTCTTTTGGTTCGTTTTCATATTTCCAATTTAACCCATTTAATCCATTTTTTAATTTCAGATTTAAATCGTTTGTGTGTGGTGCAATGTCAACTGCACTTGAACCAGCAAACCATAGTTTTGTATTTGTGTAATTGTTATTTTTTGTTAGCGCTTCAAAATTCTTCACCAGATATTGTTCATTAAACCAAAGTGCAGGATCCATAGCAATATAATTGTCAAACATATCTGGGGCTAACATAAAAGTTTCTATAACGAACAAGCCAGCAGCAGATTCACCAATTATGGCTTTTTTACCATTTGTTCTATACTTTTTATCAATAATAGGAAACAGTTCATTTTTGATAAATCCCCTAAAATTTTCAGCACCTCCAGGTTCTGGAAAATGTTTTAAATCATATTCTACTTTAGATGGACCAGACAAATCTCTTCGCCTCACTGTATTTTCTATTCCCACTAAAATATAGGGTGGAATTTTATTTTGCTTGATGAGTGTGTCTAAAGTGTTGGCAATATGAGGAAAATCTTCTTTCAATCCACCGTCGGGCATATAAAGAATAGGAAGACTGTCAGTCGTTTGTTTATAATTTGGTGGTGTCCAAATGTTAATTCTTCGAGTTTCATTCACAAATTTTGATACAATAGTCAAACTATCGTGTTTTGGAATTGGGTCGTTAATTTTAGATGCGTTTGAGCAACTTGTTAATGTTACAAGAATAAAAAGTAAGTTGTAATAAATGAATTTCATATTTCTGTTATTTTTGGTTAATCTTTTTTAAGTTGACTCACAGCCTTTTCCAGTTGTGTAACATTCAGTGTTGTTTTTGATTTTATTTATTTGAAATCTGTAGATTTTTTATTTTTCGGAACTGACTTAAATGGTTCTAGAGTAAAGCTAAAATCCTTTTTGCCGTCGAAATTCCAGAAAATATTATTCTTTTTCCCATCTTTAGTTTTAAGTTTTTGTTCAGGAATATAATTCATAGCGAATTGGTCTGTGTCTTCATTATACCAAATGCCCATTACCGCCATATCATTTGGGTGAGTATAGGTAAGCGTTATTTTGGCGGTTATACCTTTCTTATCTGTTGAAAATTCTATTTTTTTATCTGAAAAGTACGCCAATTCATCGGACCATTTTTTTCCATTTTTTGTGTAGTTATATACGCCATTCCATTCTTCTTTGGCAAGCTGTAAGTCGTTTGCGTTGGGTACGAATGCAAAAATGTTTTTCTGGACAATTTCTATTTGATTTTTTTTGGGATAAACCGTAACGAAGGTTTTATCAGCAAGAATTCTTTGGTTTTCTACACCGAAAAACGATGCCAGTGCAAAGAAGAAGATTTTAATAGGTTCCATTTATAGTTATTTGGTGATTATTATTGTTGTGATTTTTTTATTAGAACTGCTTTGATTTGTTTTTCTCGGCTCATCGGAATGCTAAATGCGTCAGATTCTAAAATTGATTTGTGCGTAGCATTGTTGTTGATAAAGTTAAGAATTATATGTTTTATATTTTCAAGCCATTGCGTTGCATTATCGTTAGCAAAGTCTTCGATGGTGTTGCATTTGAGTTTAGGTGTGCTAATTTTTGGCATTGCGATATATTCATCATCTGTTTCACTGCCTACTTCCTCATCAAAATAACTTACCGCAACATCGTAAAATCCAGAGCCAAAGGTATTGTATTCAAAATAAATGTACACCGATAATCCGTCAGAAAATTTCTTGTACAATTTTTTGGTTGTTTTAGAAACAGGTGAAAAACCTTCTTGCGCACAAAAAGGAATGATGACTGTTTTGAAAAATTGTTCAAATGCTTTCTTTCTTGTTTTAGTGTCCAGTTGTCCCATTTTTATATCCTTTTCTTAACGCCTCTGTGATATTCGTAATTTTTGTCAAACGCAATTCCTCGACTGTCAACAACCTTAAAATCAAATCCATCTACATCTTTTGTTTTAATTATTTTGATTGAATTTACACTATCTACAAAATAGGCGTATTGATCATCTTTGGCATAGTAATGTATATCACAATTGTAATAATAAGGTCGCAACTCATCATTGATACAGTTTTCTATAAAATGAAAAGTTTTTGGATTTGCCCCTTCCAGAATTTTTCCTTTGTGATAAATATGATTTTTATCTTTGAAAACAGTTTTATGGTGTTCTCTTTTATCTACAATTTCAAAAGTATCTGCATCACAGTCCAATTTATTTACAAAAGAAAAGAACACTTGGTTTCCTACCTTTTGATAAATACCTCCTTCAAAAATAACGGCATCTGCCAAACGAAACGGTATTTTCACGCCATACCAATAGTCGATATTTGCTGAAGTAGAATAGCCATTTTCAATATCCAAAATTTCAAAATCGTTTGGGTTTGCATCTTCTAATATGATCAAATCCTTGTTCATATTAGAATCTACGTAAACGTTATTTTTATCTTTAAAATAATTGGTTGTTACATTGTGGGATTGTATGAGTTCAAAAGTTTCAAAATCAATGATGTTGTAGAGTTTAGAAAACTTTTTTTCATCGAAGAACGTAATTTCATTATCACGTTTGGCAAAACCTTCACCA
The DNA here is from genome assembly GCA_937876095.1 of uncultured Flavobacteriales bacterium. Taxonomy (GTDB): domain Bacteria; phylum Bacteroidota; class Bacteroidia; order Flavobacteriales; family Weeksellaceae; genus CALFIE01. The sequence continues at coordinate 3,720 of CALFIE010000085.1, forward strand.
AGCTTCACCCAAGTCTTATCATAATCCATCCCTCGAGTTAATTTTTTCTTATTTCCCGATTGGTCTTGAACGATGCGATGATCCCATTCTAATTGTAAAATTTCATATTCGTTTGTCATACTATTTTTTGGTGTCACAGTTGCTTGGCTGACGCACAACGGTTCTCGGCTTTGCGAAGTGGCGGAATTTCAGCACAAATGTTCATTTGAAAAACTGAACTTGAACCTTGCACTAAACTGTCATAGAAGCACTGAACCCGCCATTTTGCAAAACCGATGTTAGCACTTCGCCCTTCTTTTCTGTCGTCTTTGTTCGTTGTCATTTCGTGTCTGTCGTGGTGCGTTGGCTTGGTGGCTCTTTTGCAAAACTTGGTTTTAGCGTGGGCTTGTGCGGTTTTGCAAATGTGCCACCAAATGCGTTGGCTATGTTAAGTAATATTCTTTTTTTGTCTTTATGTCACTTTTAATTTTGGTAAATATGTCTGTTCGGTCTGGTTTCTCAAGTGCTAAGATTAATTCTTCTGTCAAGTGTGATGGCTTGTAAACTTTACCATTTAAGAGTTTAAAATGTTTTTCAATAAATGAGTTATCATTTGGCTCAAGAATGTAAAAATGATACTTGTCATTGATGAATGAAACTAATCTTTCTCTGAACTTTTTCTGTGTGTCCTTTTTGAAATTTGTTTTTAATGATGAATTGTTTGTCAAATATGAAGATAGAACAAATAGAAAATTGATATTGTAAGACTGAACAAATAGTGTATCACGGTCAAACAAACGATTTTCAAAATGTGTCTGCATTATTGGTTTTCCTGTTTCATCTAAGTAGGATTTTGAAAAGTCAAAGTCCTTGTTTACAAAAGCAGAAATAAAGAAATTTGGTGTTATGTTATATCCCTCGGTTAAATTTTCTCTGTATCTCAGTGGTTTGTCTAATTTATTATCATTAAATAAGTCAATGTTGTATTGAATTACGTTTTTAGCATATGTAAATTGTTTTGCTTTGGAGTATTTACCTACGCTATTTTGTGGTTTGTAATATTTACTGTCACCTACAAAATAAATTTCATCTTCAACTAAAAGTGATTTGTATTTATAAATATGGTCAACTTGCTTACCATCTGCGTGATTTTTTAATTCAGGTAACAATTTGCTGTCGCCAATTAAGTCGTCAATCATATCTTCAAAAACAATGTTGAAATCTTTTATTAAAAGAATTTCTTCAATTTGTTTTTTAGATTGTGTTTTTTCGCTTCTTTCAAAAAAAGCATAGAGTAAATTATACAAACTAATCATTTTGTCGGAATAATACTTGTATTTAATGCTTTTTAAATATCTGCAACCTTTACGCAAAATATTTTCAAATTGATGACCTTTGATTAGTTCATAGTTTTGAGGTGGATAAAAATCAAAAGCATATTTACCTTTTATGAAATTTAGCGTTGAATAGAACAGGACTAAAAGCTCTTCGTCATAATTTATTTTTTTTCTTGTAGTTGCTAAATCAATATAAATAGGTATATTGTTTTGAATAATTGGCTGTTTTTTATTAATTGTTTTGTGCCAATTTATTTTGTTTTGTTGTGAATGAGCAGATTTTGATATGAACGAAAATAAGGATTGATTTTCCTTGTAAAATTTTAATAAACTTAAAATAATATCAAGTTCTGTGTTTGATTTCTCTTCAAGGTTGGTAACAACTTGATTCAAAAATTGATTTTCAGAAATTGAATTATAAAAATGGCGTTTGTTAAATTGCTGGATAGCTCTAAAAAGCCAAGTTGATATTTCAAAAATAATTTTGTCTTTCCCTGTATTAGATAATTTGTTTCTAATTTCAGCAGTTGGCAATACTAAAGTTTCAGGCTCAAATACATCAAAAGCCAAACCATTTTCATTAATGAATACTTTTGGAAAAATGATAACAGAATTATTTATTATTGGATTAAAGTAATAACCAACATAATTAATTTTTGAATAAATAGAATTTATTGGAAAGAAGTATCTTTCAGACAAAACTTGCTTAAGTTTTTCTGTTTTGTATTGATATTCTTCAAATAAAATAATCATTATACTGCTACTATTGCGTTATAAGTCAAAAATGCTTTTACTAAATCTGTTGAATTTTCATTATATAAATCTCCAAATTGAAAATCTTTTGGTTCTCCATTTTCTTCAAATTTAAAGATTGAATTTTGTGTACCGTATTCATCTTTGTAAACTTCAGTCCATAAATAAAACAACACTTTAGACCTAAACTGATCAAACGTGATATTGCCATCTTTTGGATTTACAAAGCGGTTTCCAAGTTGTTTATCTTCACTTCCAGTCAGTTCTTTAATTTTTGGATTTATGATTTCAATAAAGTTACCCCAGTTATAAGTATTATCTCCTATAACGATATTTAAAGAATTTGCGTCCTCATAATTGATTGGTACAAATTTCCAATCCCAACGTCTTTTGAAGGCACTATCCATAGGGAATAAAGATTGGTCTGATGTATTCATTGTAGCAAAAATATGAAGATTGTTTGGCAGAATGATTTTGTCAGTTACAATGTCAGTACCTTCAAAAACCTCTTTCAAATAGTTTGCTAAATCTTCATTACAATCAACTTCGTATTTTGATTTGCCTGTTTCATCTCTATCTAAACATTGAAAAATATCCCCAAAAATTTGGGCACAATTTCCTCTGTTGATTTCTTCAATAATTAAAAAGTGTGGTTCATTTGGATTTTTCAACGCTTCACAATATGCTTTTGTAAAGGCTTGTGGAACAAATTTGTATTCTATGTTTGAACCATTCATTACTGGTTTGTAACTACCAACAAATGAGTGATAATCAGTTTCAGGGTGGAATGTTGTGCGGGTTTTAGAGTTTCCTTGGGTTCTGTTTTCTACTTCACGGCTTTTGCCAGTGCCAGGTGAGCCGTAGAAAATGAGTTGGTGAGAATCTTCTGTTGAACTATATGAAGTATAAGAATTTATTTGTTTAGGCTCGTTTTCTTCAATTAAATTTTTCCAAATTTCACCTCGTTCTCTACTTGTTCTATATGTCATTGACTTATTTGCATTAACAACAATAGCACTAAAGTGTAATTCGTCTTGATTAATAACAGAAATATCATAAACAAACCAACTACCTTTATTAATTTTTAGTACTTCTTCAAATTCATTTATTGCATTTTGGTTGTATATGCTTTTGTTGTATGATGCGTAATTTGGATATGATATTCGCAGTCGACCTTTATGTGTATCCGATTGCTCTCTTAAAAATAATAAGATAAAACTATTCTTTATTTTTGTTCCATTAATATAAACTTTATCGAAAATAGAAAAGAATAATAATTGACTCGATCGCATTTTTGATATGTCGAGATTCTCAATATCAGAGCAAACCTTGTAGTTCATACCAATCATTAAGTCAACTATACTCGCATCGTTGTTTTTTATCTTGTATGTTTTTTCCTTATCTTGAATACAAATTGCAGTACCCCAAGCTGCTGTAGCTGTTGCATCTGGAATTGTCGTGTTAAAGAAAAATGAGGTTATGTCTATTCTCATAGTATTTGTTTAAAGATATGATTTGTTAAAATTGCAACTAAATTTACATCCCATCCATTACCAGCACATTTACCAATTTTAGAGTATGTTTGACCGGGTGGAAATTTGATTTCTTTATAATCATTAGTCATTTTAAATCCCATTAATCGATAATGTTCATCAATAGATAATTTACGAACTTGCTCTTGCCCTTTTACAATTGGTTCTACTATTCTAATTACATTATGTTCAGGTGGTGTTACCGTCATACAAATTCCGTCAACTTTTAGTTTTCGGTTATAGTAATCATAACATAATGGTTCATCTACATCAAATTTATTAATATTATGTAATTCTTTAATTCTATCTATTTGAGCTTTCGAACGATACAAATCTTCTGGAGGATTTTCATCTAAAAAATCTTTTAATTTTTTTTGTAACTCAACTTTAGGTGGCTCGAAAATAAAATCTTTTGGAAATTTTTTTAATGAACCAAATATCCAAAGTCTTTCTCTATTTTGTGGAATTCCATAGTCTTTTGTATTTAGAATACTATACTCAACATTATATCCGATTTTCTTTAGCTCGCTTAATATTTTTTCAAAAGTTGGTTTTAACTTGCCCACAGCTAAGCCTTTAACATTTTCAAGTAAAATATATTGCGGTTTTTTCTTTTTACAAATCCTAATTATATCTTGAAAAAGAGTACCTCTTATATCCAATTCACCCTCTCTCTTACCTACGGTTGAGAAAGGTTGACAAGGAAAACCTCCAGTAAATAAATCAAAATCGGGTAAATCGGATTCTTTTATTTTAGTTATGTCCCCATAATTTTTAACATTCCTAAAGTTGTACTCAAAAATCTCTATTGCATTTTTATCTATTTCTGAATATCCTATTACTTCATAATTAATTTTTGCATTTTTCAGTCCAAAAGAAGCACCACCATAACCAGCGAAAGCTTCAAAAACCCTTATTTTTTGTTTATTAATACAATTACTTACATCAATTTTATTATCAATTTCTGAAACTTCATCAAATAGATAAATTTGAGGTTCTTCAACAACATTTATTGTAAAGTCATCATTTTTATATTCAATCCTTTCTTTCATTTTATTTCCGTTTTGCTTCCTATTAACTCCTTAATATCAACCCCCAATATTTCAGCAATTCTGTATAAGTCTTCTAAACGTGGTTGCTGTCTGTTTTGTACATAAGCATTTACCATATTGTAACTTTTACCTAGTTGTTCAGCCAACCAAGTCTGCTTTATTCCTTTAGTTTCCAAGACTTCTTTTATCCTATTCATTGGTTTTGTCTTTGTTAAAGTTGCAAATGTAGTCAATTTTGTAAAAATATCTCAAAAAATTGTGTCTTTTCTGTTGATTTGTTAGGGTGGTGGGTGGGCTTGGGAGCGGTTGGGCTAAATTAAATGTGGTGTTTTTGTGTCGGCAAGTGCGTTGGCAAAACACCTCTTTTAATTTTGCGAAGCGTTGGCAATTTGTCTTTCGTTTTTTTTCGGTCGTGTCGGTCTTTTAGGGTGAGTGCTAACTTTCAAATATACGAACTATTTTTATTATGTCAAAATTTATTTTATTCTTTTTGTATTCTTGCTTTATATTTTTTCGTATTATTGTAATTATATAAAATGCGAATATAATAATTATGGAAAATACGAATAATATTCAAACCAATTTTAATCCAAAAAATTACCAATTTACAGCTGGTTTTCATCGGCAGAAAAAAGTAATTTGGGTTCAGTTTCCGTATAATCTTGAACTGAAAAATCAGTTGAAAAATATTTGTAAAGCATTTTGGTCTGCAACCCAAAAATCTTGGTATGTTACTGATAATAATCACTATAGAGAACTTTTTGAAATGGCACCCAATTATATTGGTAAACAATCTCTTACCAAAATTTCTGATCAAAATGCAATGGAGTTAGAAAAAATGATGAACATTCTAATTCTGAAAGGATTTTCTCAAAACACCTTAAAAACCTATACCATAGAATTCGCGCAATTATTGTATTCTCTCAAGTCTTTTCCAGTTCAAGATTTGAGTCCAGAACGTTTGCAGAGTTATTTTTTGTACTGTGTACAAAAATTAGAAGTGTCTGAAAATCAGATTCATTCTAGAATGAACGCTATTAAATTTTATTTTGAAAAAGTACTACATCGCGAGAAAATGTTCTTTGATATTCCGCGACCAAAAAAACCAAAATTACTACCAAAAACACTGAATACCAATGAAATTAAAAAACTATTTTCGGTAGTAGATAACTCTAAACACAAAATTATTCTACAATTGTGTTACGGAATGGGTTTGCGTGTGAGCGAAATTGTAAAACTGAAAGTAGAAGACATAGATTCTACCAGCAAAAAGGTTTTCATAGCACGAGCAAAAGGTAAAAAAGATCGTTATGTGAATTTACCAGAAAGTATTTTAGAAGATTTGCGGTGGTATTACAAGCAGTATAGACCAGCAGAATTTTTGTTCGAAGGTCAATTTGGTGGTGCAATCACGACCAGAAGTGTGCAACAAGTTTTTAAAAATGCAATGCGCAAAGCTGGGATACAGAAAACCATCGGAATTCACGGATTGCGACACAGTTACGCAACTCATTTGCTAGAATATGGGACTGATGTATCGCTGATCCAAAAATTATTAGGACACAACGATATCAAAACCACTTTGCTCTACACTCACGTTTCTGAAAGAACCGTAGATAAAGTAGTTTCACCACTCGACAAATTGAAAAAGTAGGATAGAGCTCCCCATTTTTTGTGCATTATCTAAAATTTGAAATACAAAGACGCAATTTCTTAAATTAATGACATTTATAAACCTCAAAAGAAACAAAAGAAATGATGCTTTTTAAGAAATACAATAGGATATAAAAATAAGAAAATCAAAGATTCTCATAGTGAAATCCAATGGATTTCAAACTTTTGGTTTCTATTATAGATTTTATTATAACTTAAAATTCTAAATAAAAAAGTATAACTTTTGTTACTTTTCACTACGTGGAATCTTCGATTTGTGGTTAATATTTTTTAGATTTCTAAGGTTCAAAAAAAGCGATTGAACTCCCAATCCAGATTGCATCTTTTTTGTTGAAATCTACATTTGCCATCGCAACTTTGGTCATCCTTACCAAATTATCCATAAGTTGTGGTGCATCTTGATCTTCTTTCCAAAGGAAAAGCATTCTTATTTCTGCTTTAGATTGTTCTCCGTTGATGTCTGTGAAAAGTGGTTCGTAAAAAACCTTCCGTTGCATAATATAGTTTTGTTTATCTGTAATAGCATCAATTTCTTCTTTGGTAGGATCTAGATTAACACCACTTCCTGCAAAGGAAAATAGAGGTTTTAGTACAAAATTTTGAAGATTTTCGTGCTCAGGAAATTGATTTAAAAAATAACTTTTTGGCACGTAATCGTGGTTTAAGATTGGTAAAATATATTTTGAAATTTTGAAAAACCAATTGGGATGCGTAACCCAAGTTACCTCTACTTCTTCCCGGAAATTAAACTCGGTTTTCAAATCGGGGATTTGGTCTATCTCATCAAAGATAACACGGTTGTATATACGATGTATTGGGACTAATTTTCCATTATTTTCATAATATAATTTATTACCTTCCTTTTTTATTTTGGTAAGACAAACTGTTTTTATACCCAAATATTTTTCGGTAAAAGCAAAATCGATATTTGTTTTTTGTTTTTCAGGATAGATCTCCAGCAAAATCACATTTTCGGGTTGTTCATGTGCTATAATAACATCTTTCAAAAATTGTATATAATCTGTTTTTGGGATTGAATTTTTTAGTTTTTGAGTAAAAGGGAAAACTTCGTTTACCACCAGTTCATATTCCTCTTGAAAAGCATAGAGTGTAGGAAATGCTTGTAACTCAATAAGTTGTGGTTCTATTTCTCCGGTTTCAGAATTTTTGCAAATACCAAAATCTATGGCTAAAAAGTGAGGTTGCTTTGTATCATTTGGTACTCTACAATTATCTGGTACCGCTTTTTGTAGTTCGCTTTCAGGAATTTCTTTTATTTGTTGAATAATACTGGTACAAGCATCGTTTATTTTGGTTTGCAATTCTTTGGTAAGAAAAACAGGGCTTTCAGAAATACGAAAAAGGACAGGAGTTCCTGCTCTTTCTGCAAGTTTATTTTTTATGAATTCGTATTTTTCTGTTGTATATTCTTGGTTGAATTGTTCTCGATATTTAGAAATCATTTTTTTTAAAATTTTAAATTAGGTATTAATAACCAAAACAGAACACAACCGTTTTACAAAAATAATTTGTTTTTTATACAAAATTAAGTGCATTTTGCATAATGGTATCTGTTGCTTTTTTTAGAAATTTAGGTAATATTTGTGCTTGTGTTAGTATTATTTTGTCTTCATCATTCATTCTATCTAGAGTTTCCAGGTATTTTTCCATACCATAGTTTTTTATCATTGCTTCTCTATTTTTTTCTTCTTCCAAATTTTTCATCATTCCAAGAGGATCTGCTTCAGGATGAAATTGTGTACCAAAAATTTCGTCTGAAAACTGTATTGCCATTACAGCTCTTTCTAGATGTATGTGTGGTCGTGCCTTTTCCAAAGCTATAATTTGCATTCCCATTTCTTCTAGTTTTTTTAGATTGGGTTCAATAAATTGATATGCTCTAGAATCTACCGCATAAAAAGGTTCTGGTAAATTTTTAAATAAAAAATTGTTTTCGCCTTCTTCGGTTTTGTGTATAGGTAACACACCAAAAGAGTAGGATTTTCTTTTACAAATATTTCCCAATTGCCAATGTATACTTGCCAACTGAAACGAGTGACAGATTAGAAATAAAAATTTTTTTTGCTTGGTTTGTTGGTTATGAAACCAAATTTTATCTAAAAATTCTGCGTATTTTGTTTCCCATGCATAACCTTCTTTGTGAGGATTTCCTGGACCACCTGATGAAATAAAAATATCAAACTCTTCAAAATTAGGCATCTGGTTTTTGTAGCGTACATCAAAAGTTTGTATTTCTACGACTTCCTCTGTGTTTTCTTTGTATGCTTGTGATATTTCCTTAATATTTCTCATACCCTGATTGATGTGGTTGTTATTCATATCTAAAAGGGCAAGTCGTATTTTTCTCATGTGAAAATTTTAAGTTTCAAAATTATGAAATTTTGAAATAATACATTAGTTTGTAATTCCGTATTCTGTTTCAGAAATCATATAATCTACTACTTTTGTAAGGTCACCAGTTTCTTCATAAATTTTCAGTTGGCGATCAGCTCCGCTTCCGTTTTTCATAATTTCCCAAGCGTATTCAACCTCTTTTCTGCTGCCTAATTCATCTACTACATCATCTATAAACTCTAATAGTTCTTTTAATAAGTTGACATAAGGTACACTTTCTTCTTTTCCAAAATCTATAAGATGTGCCTGAATTCCTTCTTTAGAAGCACGCCATTTGTTCTCGTTCAATAGCAATCTTCTATAACTTCTGAAACTAAGATTTTGCTGATGCAGTTTGTAGATTTTGGCAGTAAGTGCCTGCATAATTGCTGCAATACATACGGTTTCATCTATTCTAAGTGGCATATCGCAAATTCTGAATTCTATGGTTGGATAAAACGGATGAACACGCAGATCCCACCAAATTTTTTTGGCGTTGTCTATTGTTCCAGTTTTTATCATCAGGTTGATGTACGCATCAAATTCTGCGGCGCTACTGAAATAACTAGGAATCCCAGTTCTTGGAAATTTTATAAAAACTTCTTGCCGATACGATTTGAAACCCGTGTTTCTGCCCAACCAAAATGGTGAATTGGTAGAGAGCGCATAAACGTGAGGAAGAAAATAGCGCATTACATTTTGAATTCTTACACCTTCTTCTCTGTTTGGAATTCCGATGTGTACGTGCAGTCCAAAGATAAGATTGGATCTTGCAACATCTCCCAAATCGTTTACAATTTTATCATATCGGTCTGCTTTGGTAATCGTATTATCTTGCCATCTAGAAAAAGGGTGAGTTCCACCACCAGAAACACGCAAATTTTGTTCGTGAGCAATACCTACCAATTTTCTGCGGAGTTCGGTGAGTTCTTCTCTGGCTTCTTGTATGTTGTGGCAAATTTTGGTTTCCATTTCTATTACAGATTCGTGCATTTCGTGTTTCAGGTTTTCCTGAAGCGTTGCTTTTCCGCCTTCTATAATTTTGGAAACGTGCGATACCAAATCTCTGGTTTCTACATCTATGATTTGGTATTCTTCTTCTACACCTATGGTAAATTGATGCATAGTTGTGTGTTTTTTATATTGAATTTTTTACAAAAGTTCCCCAAGAAATATTTGGTTTTCCTGGTACATATTCTTTGGCTTTTTCTATTGCCAGTTTTGCAGCGTGTTCTACAATCCAAGCGAAATTTTCTTCGCCTACCGAATTTTTATCTGCATCTGGAGCAGGATTGCAGAAATCTATTGCATACGGAATTCCGTCTCGTACAGCAAATTCTACGGTGTTGAAATCATAACCCAATGCTTCATTCATTTTGATGGTATAATCGTGAATGGTTTTTAGGATATTTTCAAGTTGTTCACCAGAATATTTAGATTCGGTAACATATCTCAAATGATGTGGATTTCGTGGTTCATAAGGCATAATATGTACATGTTTTTTACCAAGGCAATACACTCTATAATAATCTTCGAAAACGATTTCTTCTTGTACCATCATGACCAATTGCTCTGTTTCACTGAGTTTGTTCCACAAATCTTCGGCGTTTTCTACACGATACACATTTCTCCAACCACCTCCATCGTGAGGTTTCATATACGCTGGAAATCCAACATAATTGAAAATATAATCCCAATCGTGCGGAAATTTCAAATTTCTGAAAGATGTTTCCGAAGTATTGGTAGGTCTTTCGTGTGAAGGTAACAAAACCGTTTTTGGTAATGGTATCCCAAGTTTGGACATCAATGCATTATTAAAAAATTTTTCGTCTGCACTCCACCAAAAAGGATTGTTGATGACATAAGTTCCGTTGAGTGCGGCGTTTTTAAGATACGCTCTGTAAAACGGCACATCTTGCGAAATTCTATCAATAATTACTGCATAACCATAATCTGCGCCTTGTTCCAACTTATCAATTTGTACCTGTTCTGCTATGATTTCTCCGTTGCCTAATTCGTTCACTTTATCTATAAATGCCCACGGAAAAGTGTCTTCCATTCCGAATAAAATTCCTACTTTTTTTGCCATAATACTTGTATTAGATATAGTTAAATTTATTTTTTGTTAATGATCTTTAATGATAATACTTGATTTTATTTAATGAAAATTTCTAAGAAAAAAACCTGCCTATAAACATCGGGAACACCATTCTCCAAAGTGGCCAATCATGTGAAATCCATTTTTGCTCATCATACCAATAATTGATTCCTTTGCTTTGCAGAATTTTTGCCATAGTTTGTGTTTTACCAAGACAAATATCTTGGTCAGAAGTACTTAGTACAATGTGCATATGTTTGTATTTCCAAGCATAATCATTTGGTACAAATTCGTCTGGACTGTTGAAATACACCAAATCATCGGAATAACCATCCATAAAACTACGGATAGAAAAAGCTCCAGACAAACAAAACAAATGAGAAACCACGTCTGGAAATCTAAATGCAAAATTTGCGGCGTGATAACCACCAAAACTGCATCCTGCAACTGCGACTCTATGACACTGGTGCAAACGTTGTACAAATGGTACAAATTCCTGAATCAGAAACTGTACATATTTTTCGAAATTCCAAATGCGCTGTTGCGGACTGAGCCAATCTGCATAGAGATTTTCGGTATCTAGTGTTTCTATGTTGTAGAGTTTTACTTTACCTTGCTCTGTAAACCATTGGATACTTTCATTCAAATGAAAATCGTGATTTTGCAAATAAGAACCTCTTGAAGTTGGGAACATAATGATAGGATAACCATAAGTTCCGGTAACTTCTACTTGCAATTCTCTCTGCAAAATATGAGAATAAAATTGGTGATGTTCTGTTTGAGGCATTTTTTTTAGTTTTTTAATAATAATGATGTTGTCGCTTTTTTAAGACATCTGTTTACTTTTTGGTGGTAAAATTTGTAAATGATGGTCTAATATTTTGCAGGCTGCTTCATCTAATTGATTATGTATAACTTCTTCATTTTTAGATTTATAAACAATCCCGATATGATAATCCATTGGTAAGAATTTCACTACTTCATCGCATGCAAATTCTTCGGTTTCAGGATGAAAATCTTTGGTAAGTGCAATAATTAATCCTGAAAAAAATCCGGTAGGTTTTGGTGTTAAATATGCTTGGTTTCTAAGTAAAGCATCTTCTAATTTTGCCCATTCTCTCCAAATATTTACATTGGTTGCCGCTTCTACCAAATCCGGAATATGTGCACCACCAACTCTGGATGAAGTTTCTAGAAAATAATATTTCCCATCGTTACCACGAATGTATTCGCTGTGAGTTGCACCGTGTACAATTCCAAAATTTTTAAAAAGTTCGGTATTTATTTTATTTAATGCTACAAATTCTTCGGAATAGCGATTAAGTGTTTTGGTTCGGAAAACACCACCTTCGTGTGAAACTTGCATTGGTGGAGATAAATATTTGGAGCAGCAAGTAAACACAATTTCTTTATTATAAACCAAACTATCTACGTGATACACATCACCTGGTTTGAAACTTTCTAATAAAAATTGGTATCTGTTTTCTCCTAAATTTTCTACGGCAGTCCACAATTCTTCTTCGGAATGTATTTTTTTTATTCCACTTGCAGATGCTTCTGAGCGAGGTTTCAGAACATAAGGTGCAGGAACTTTTTCTATAAATTCTTTGATTTTTTCATCATTAAAAATTGCAGTAAATTCTGGAACATTGATTCCTGAGTCTTTGGCTTTTTGTCTCATTGCCAATTTATCTCTGAAATAGCGATGCGTGGTTTGTCCCATTCCTGGAATTCTAAAATTTTCTCTTAAGAGTGCTGCTTTTTCTACATCGAAATCATCTAATGCAACTACTGCATCTATTTTGTTTTCTTTCATAAGGTAAGAAAATCCTTGTACTAGGTGATCCAAATTCCAAACAGAAGGTTCAGATTCGTGCATATAGTACACTTGGTCTATTGCATTCCAAGGCCAATTTTTATCTCTCAGATTTTCAGAAGTAATGAGGATGACTTTGTTGCCGAGTTTCTTCATTTCATCCATAAAATCATATCCTTTGTAATAACAAGAAATACAGACAATCGTTTTCATCTTCATATAATAATATTTAAGTATTAACAAATTTTCAAAAAAGAATCCTGTTTTTTATTAAATTATTAATAGTAATTATCAAGAATAAGTTCGAATTTGAAAATTCATTTTCAATTATACAGCGTTTTTTTTAGAAAAACTAATTTTTTTCTACAAATTTTCCAAAAAATCTACCAAAAGTTGTATTCCGTAACCTGTTGCTGCTTTTTCTTTGCTATAAATTGTATTTCCGAAGGCAACTCCTGCAATATCTAGGTGCGCCCAATTCGGATGTGACTCTATAAATTGTTCTAAAAATTTGGCTGCTACAATGCAATCTCCGAAAGGTTTTGAGGAAATATTTTTGAAATCTGCAACTTCTGAGGTGAAGTCATCTTTCCAAACGTCCCAAAGTGGAAGATTCCACAATCGTTGATTGGTTTTGTCGGCAGATTGAAGCAAGGCGTTTTTCAGTTGGTCATTGTTAGAAAACAAGGCACCACAAGTATTCCCAAACATACGCACAGAACTGCCTGTAAGAGTTGCCAAATCGATTAAAGCATCGGTTTCAAAATTTTTGGCGAGGTAAGACAGACCATCAGCAAGTGTCATTCTGCCTTCTGCATCGGTGTTTAGAACTTCTATGGTTTTTCCGTTGTACGCTGTGATAACATCGCTTGGTAGAAATGCTTCGGCTGAAACCGCATTATCCGTAATTGGTAAAATAGCCACCAAATTGATGGGTAATTGCAATTCTGCGGCTGCAATCAGCGTACCAATTACCGCAGTTGCACCACCTAAATCCGACTTCATATAATGCATATTTTCAGAGGGTTTTATAGAAATTCCACCCGTATCAAAAAGTACACATTTACCAACTAAACCTACGGTTTTTGCAGACTTATTTGGAGAATGGTATTCTAAAATCGTGAAAGCCGCCTCTTGCGAACTGCCCTGATTGACCGATAAAAAAGCACCTAAACCAAGTTCTGTCGATTTTTTTTGATTAAAAATTTGTATGTTGAATTGGTGTTTTTGGGCAATTTCTTGCAGAAATTGGGTGATTTGCGGTACCTTTTTGTAGTTCGCAGGTTTGTTGAGCCAATCTTTGCAGGCAAATTCACCTTCGCAGAAAGCCAAAATTCGCTGTTGAATTTTCACTAATGATTCTTCCGAAAATTCAGGTACAACCAAGTTAAAATCGTCTTCATAAAAAGGATGCTCTGCACGAAAAGGATATTGGTAAGTACCTAAAAATAAGCCAATTAACGCATATTCTGTTTGTTCATTTTTTAAACCAAAAGTTTGAATTAATGTGCTGCTTGCAGCCATTTTTTTTCTGAAATCGTAGGCAAATTTTGCGGCAACTTCTTGTATTTCAAAATTTTTGGGTTCGCTACCCAAACCAATCAGAAAATCTACTTTCCCTTCTTTACTAATGATGAAAAACTCATTTTTTTTCCCTGAAAAAAAAGCGGTTGCATCTTTTATAGCGTTGCTTTTCCAAGAATCTTCGGTGTAGAAACAGAAATGTTGAAGTGGAGTAGTGTTATTTTCTTTGGTAATATTAATTTTCATAGTAAATTTATCAATTATTTTATAGGATTTTCGGCTGCAATTCGTATTTTTTCGGCGAGTTCTTTTGGATCTTCTTTGGTGTCGTAGAACAGCCATTCCATTGCTCTCGGGAATTCTTGAGACCAATAGAATTCCTTGTGTTCACCTTCACTATTGATGCTCAATTTGAACTCAAATTGTACCGAATATTTGGTTTCAGAATGTTCCATTTTTTCTTCGAATTCTAGCATTTTTTTAACCATTTCGGAGCCTTCTTTTTCGCCTCCGTACATATAAATTTTGGTTTCGTAAGGATTGTTGAAGTTCATCATCGGAAAATCATTGTCGGGATTTACCCAAAGTGATGGCGAAAAAATTAATAATTTAGAATAGACTTCAGGATACAAAAAACCACCATAAATACTTATAAGTCCGCCTAAAGAACTGCCGCCAATTCCGGTGAATTCGCGCTCTTGTTTGGTTCTGTACACAGAATCTACGTAAGGCTTCAAAGTATCTGCCAAAAATCGCACATATTTTTTGCCTTCTGCATTTTTAGAAATCGAGTCGTGTTCCAGTACATACTCGTCTATACGATCGTCGTGACCGTTCTCTATAGCTATGATGATGATGTCACCACGACCATATTCAGCCAAAATGGACATTTTTTTATCGATTTCCCAATTTCCGTATGTAGAACCTTCATTAAACAAATTTTGTGCATCTTGCAGATACAAGACAGGATAATTTTTGACGGTTTGGTGATAATTATAAGGTAACAAAGCCCAAATTTTTCGGGTTTTGTTGAGTTGAGGAAGGTAGAATTTCTCTGAAATAATTTCTACCACCGGAAAAAACTCTTTTTTGAAAGGTCCCCAATTAATACGCCATTTTTCTACCATATTGTAGTTTTGTGGCATGTTTCGAGTTGTTTTTCGGTTTGGTGTGATGTTCCCAAACCGGTCGATTTCTACGTTTTCCCAACCACCACGTGTAAATTTGTATTCAATATTTTCTGGGAGCAATTGTTCATCTATATCTATGTAATAGGTTTGCTCATCTATTGCGGTTAACAAAAAATGGGCATCTCTTGGATCCCAATTGTTGAAATTTCCAGTTATATAGACCGGTCTAGAATCTACTTCATCTGATTTTAGGTTAAATCTCACCATTTCTTGCTTGTACTTTTTTTGAAAGATAAAAGTAAAGAATTTATTTGGTTCGGGTGCTTCATTTCGTTTTTTTAATTAAAATTTTGAAAATGGATTTTAAGCACAACTATTTATAGTAAAACCTAATTTTTTTTGGTGTTGATGCAGATTTATTACTAACTTGCTATGTGAAAATTGTTTCTAGCATTTCATACTAATAAATCAATGGAAAAAGTCCTACCATATTCACTTTTTACCGATCAAGATATTTATCTTTTTAGAGAAGGGAAGCACTACCAATTGTACAAAAAATTTGGTTCGCACGATGCACAAGTTGATGGTAAAGATGGGGTGTATTTTGCAGTTTGGGCGCCTTTTGCTGAACAAGTTTCGGTCATAGGAGATTTCAATAATTGGGAGGTTGCAGAACACTTATTGTTTCCGAGATGGGACGAATCAGGAATTTGGGAAGGATTTATTCCCAACTTGAAATGGGGAGACATTTACAAATATGCCATCACTACCAAAAATGGTGAAATTTTGCAAAAAGGAGATCCTTATGCAGTTTGTTGGGAACAAAATATACAAGCAGCATCGGTAATTTCTACCACTTGGTTTGAGTGGAATGATCAGGATTGGATGAACAAAAGAGCCGAGAGAAATTCCTTCAATTCACCTTGGTCAGTCTACGAAATGCACCTCGCTTCTTGGATGCGTGGAACAGACGATCCCGAGAAATTTTTTAATTATAAAGAAATTGCAGAAAGATTGGTGAATTACATCAAAAAAATGAATTTTACTCACGTAGAATTTATGCCAGTGATGGAATATCCTTATGATCCAAGTTGGGGCTACCAAATTACCGGATTTTTTGCGGCAACTTCGCGCTTTGGTTCACCACAAGATTTGATGTATCTTATAAATGAACTCCACCGAAACGAAATCGGGGTAATTCTGGATTGGGTGCCATCTCATTTTCCGGGAGATGCAAATGGTTTGCATTTTTTTGATGGAACTTTTTTGTATGAGCACGAAGATCTTAGAAAAGGTTTTCACCCAGAATGGAATTCCTATATTTTCAATTATGGGAGACCAGAAGTGAAATCGTTTTTGATTTCTAATGCTGTTTTTTGGCTCGATCGTTATCACGCAGATGGACTTCGTGTAGATGCGGTAACCTCTATGTTGCATCTGGATTATGCCAGAAATGCAGGAGAATGGGAACCCAATATTTTTGGAGGAAATGTCAATCTGGAAGCCAAACAATTTTTACAGGATTTTAATACCACCATTAATGAAAATTTTCCTGCTGTAATGACCATTGCAGAAGAAAGTTCTGATTTCCCAATGCTTACAAAATCTGTAAAAGATGGCGGAATTGGTTTCGGTATGAAGTGGATGATGGGATGGATGCACGATACACTGAAATATTTCAAAGAAGATCCACTTCATAGAAGATATCATCACCGTAAGATTACTTTTACGATGATGTATATGTTCAATGAGAAATATATGTTGCCACTTTCTCACGATGAGGTGGTACATGGTAAATCCAGTCTTATCTATAAAATGTCAGGAGATGAATGGCGAAAATTTGCAAATTTGCGTGCGATGTACACGTATATGTACACACTTCCAGGTGCGAAATTGCTTTTTATGGGTGACGAATTTGCACAAACACACGAGTGGAATTTCACCCAAAGTTTAGATTGGCATTTGCTAGAATTCACAGTACATTTGGGAGTCCAAAATTTTGTAAAAGACCTTAATTTTCTCTACCGTACACAAACTGCACTCTACCAAAATCAATTTGATAGAAACTGTTTTGAGTGGATTGAGGCAGATGATGAGAACAACTCTGTATTTATCTATTTACGAAAAGGCAATGCAGAAAACGATGTACTGATGGTGATTCTGAACCTTACACCACGAGTTTTGGACTACAAAATCCCAACCAAAAAAAATACCAATTGGGAAGTATTGCTAAATTCTGATGATAAAAAGTACGCAGGTAGCGGAACCAAAATTAAAATCGTAGAAAACCTTGAAGAACAAAATAGCAGCATCAATCTACCTCCACTTTCGGGAGTGGTGCTGAAACAAATAAATAATTTGAAAAGAAAATATACAAACAATTTATCTAATTATAAGTAAAAATTTTTAACCACAAATCGAAGATTCGAGATAGTCAAAAGTAACAGAATAATTATTTTTAAATTTTAAGATAAAATAAAATTTTTAAAAGAACTCAAAAATTTGAAATTCTTGGGATTTCAAATAGAAAATCTTTGATTTTCAACTTTTATAACCTTTTGGATTTCTTTATCGAAATTAGTTCTTTTGTTACTTTTGTGGTTAATAAAAAATTGTTTGTACAAAACCAAAAAATATGAAGATTTTTCACCTTTCTATGGAGTGTTATCCTGTTGCAAAAGTAGGCGGATTGGCAGATGTAGTTGGAGCTTTACCAAAATATTTGAACAAAATAGATGGAGTAGAAGCAAGCGTGGTAATGCCTTGGTACAACAAACCATTTGTAAACCAGCACGAGTTCGATATTGTTTTTGATGGATTTATTCATCAAAGTTATCATATGTACCAAGTACAAGTGATGAAAGAGCGACACCAAACTTTGGGATTTGATTTGTATTTGGTGAAAATCCCAGGATTACTCGATCGTGATAATCCTTATGGTTACAGTGATGAGAACGAACAGTTTATCGCTTTTCAGCACGGCGTTTTGCATTGGTTAAGTGCTATGCAATTTCGTCCAGATGTTTTGCATTGTCACGATTATCACACTGGATTGGTTCCTTTTTTAATAGAAAATTCTCCAGAATTTCAATTTCTGAAAGGCGTGAAAACTATAGGAACCATACACAACGGAGAATATCAAGGAGCAATGAGTTGGGAGATGTCAAGTTATTTACCACATTTTGATGGTTTGAAATGGGGACTTCTAGATTGGGATCGCCGAATAAATCCATTGGCAAGTTTGTTGAAATGTGCACATTCTTTCAATGCAGTTTCACGTGGATATTTAGAGGAATTGTTCACCGATTTCAGGGGTTTAGAAACCTTGGTTCGGCAAGAATCAGACAAAGCCTACGGAATTATCAATGGAATAGACACCGAAGTTTGGAATCCCAAAACCGATCCTATGATTCATCACCATTATTCTGAAAAAGATGCGATCATTGGGAAAGCCAAAAATAAATTAGCAATTTGTGAAGAATATGGCTTGAATCCTGATCTACCACTTTTTGCGTTTATTGGCAGATTTGCAGGCGAAAAAGGCGCCGATTTGCTCCCAGAAATTGTTAGAAGGAGTATTCAGGAAACCAATGGTACACTCAATATCATTATTTTAGGTTCTGGTAATAGCTATATTGAAGATAAACTAAAAGAGTACAACTATATATATAGCAATTTTGCACTTGATTTAGGGTACAAAGAAGCCCTTTCTCACCAGATTTATGCTTCTGCAGATTTTCTATTAATGCCTTCTAGAGTAGAACCTTGTGGTCTAAATCAGATGTATGCTATGCGCTACGGAACAATCCCAATTGTCAGATATACCGGTGGTTTGCGAGATACCGTAGAAGATATTTCTACAGGAGGTAGTGGTCTTAATTTTTCTGCTGCAAGTGTAGAGGATGTTTTGCATGCAATCAAGAGAGCATTATTTATTTATCAAGACAAAGAAATTTTTAAAAAATTGGTGATTTCTAATATGAATTTCGATTTTTCTTGGGAAAAATCTGCAGAAAATTATGTACATTTATACTTCCATTAATTTTTATTAATCTTGATGAATTATTGTAAATAATTGATTATTTTCGAACAGTTCAAAAAATATATTTTTATGAAACCCAGTGTCATTTCAATCGTTTTAGGTGGAGGTAGAGGAACCCGATTATTTCCACTCACGTATTCCCGTTCAAAACCTGCAGTTCCTATTGCCGGAAAGTATCGTTTGGTAGATATTCCGATTTCTAATTGCCTGAATTCAGGATTTAATAGGATTATGGTACTTACCCAATTCAATTCGGCTTCACTGAACTCACACATCAAAAATTCTTTTCATTTTGATATTTTCAGCAAAGGATTTGTAGATATTTTGGCGGCAGAACAAAACGTAGAAAATGACCAATGGTACCAAGGTACTGCAGATGCAGTACGACAGTCTATGAAACACTTAGAGAAGTACGATTATGATTATATTTTGATACTTTCTGGCGACCAATTGTACCAAATGGATTTCAGGAAAATGATAGATTTCCATATCGAAAATCAAGGAGAAATTACCATTGCAACCATTCCTGTAAATGCACACGATGCAACTGGTTTCGGAATTTTGAAATCTGATGACGAAGGTAACATTACCTCATTTATAGAAAAACCTAATGCAGACATTTTGCACGAGTGGAAATCTGATGTTTCCGAAAAAAGTAAAAACGAAGGCAAAGAATACCTCGCATCTATGGGAATCTACGTTTTTGGCAAAGAAATTTTGAAAAAAATGTTCCAGGAAGATCCAGGTGATGATTTCGGTGGCGAACTCATTCCCAACGGAATTGGGAAACACAAAACCCTTAGTTATCAGTACGATGGATATTGGACTGATATTGGTACTATACAGTCGTTTTACGATGCCAATATAGATTTGGCGCAAGATTTCCCGAAATTCAATCTGTTTTCTACCAGTCCGGTCTATACCAGAGCCAGAATGTTACCACCTACCAAAATAAATGGTTCTTATGTGAGTAGAGCTGTTTTTGGGGATGGCTCCATCATTATGGCAGATAAAATAGAAAATTCGGTTATTGGTAACCGAACCAGAATAGACAAAGGCAGTACTGTAGTAAGTTCTTACATTATGGGTGCAGATTTTTACCAATCAACCGCCGAAATTGTAGAAAACGAGCGACTTGGCGAACCCAATCTCGGAGTAGGGAAATATTGCTACATAGAACGCGCAATTATCGATAAAAACGCCAAAATCGGGAACAATGTACGCATCATAGGAAACCGAAACATTCCAGATGGTGATTACGAAACACACTCCATAAAAGACGGAATCGTAGTTGTAAAAAAAGGCGCTGTAATTATCGATGGTACGCATATTCCGTAGGTAGTGGCAATTATTCCAAAAAATGACGCATAAAGCACAATTAATAAGTATTATTTCATTACTTCTATTTCTGTCTTGTTCAAAAAAAGAAAGTCAAAATAAAAAATATGGAGAACTTGAAACTGAATTTAATTTTTCAATCAAAAACTCTAAAGCCAAAAGTTTTGAATTTCAATTTGATGGTTTGACTCCACAAAAATCATATTTTGTTGACTGTAAATTAAAATTTTTGACATTAAGAAAAAGTGGTGAACTAATTACCACAACAGAATTAATAACTTTCGATAAGGATTCAATCTCAAAAATAATTAAACGAATAGAAATCTATGAAGGAAATGACAATGGAAATACAGCCGGAAGAGATTGGAATAATATAGAAGCGGATTCAATCTATATAATTGATTATGTGAATAGAAATGTTGAAGTCTTTGCAGAAAATAAAAGTGTACAAAAACATAGCAATTTAAGAGGTCAAACAGAAAATGATTTTATTTACAGGTTAAAAAAACATACAGAAGAAAATTATAACTGCCGATAAAATCGGTTTTGCAAAATGCGGGGATTAAAACAAGTAGGAACATTTGTAAAATTTATCCTCAAAAAACTTTTTTTCTCGAAATAATCATTTTTTTTAATGAATATCCGTAAAATAGCCTAATTTTTATTATCTTTGTGTTTATCAAAAGCTT
>CALFIE010000086.1 GCA_937876095.1 uncultured Flavobacteriales bacterium
AAGAAAATCTGAAATTTGAAACTTTACAGGAACGAGAACTTCCACCAAAAGGAGCTCAAAGCATCCTAAAAGACGAAGAAATAGTACTCTCAAATCCTTTATCCAAAGAAAAATATCCAAAGAAATTAAGAAGAGTGGCTATTTGGGATAATGAAAACAAGCAAACCATTGAAATGATTTCCAATAATTTCTCTTGGGCTGCTTCTACCATAGCAGAATTATACAAGCAAAGATGGCAAATTGAGATCTTTTTTAGAGATATCAAGCAGTTGCTTCACATCAAAACCTTCATTGGAACTTCTGAAAATGCAGTGAAAATCCAAATCTGGACGGCACTTATCACTATTCTCATTCTGAAATACCTGAAATCCATCGCTAAATATAATTGGCAATTATCAAATCTGGTAGCTTTTATCCGATTGAATATTTTTGTTAAAATTAATCTTCAATTTTGGCTCGACAAACCATTTGAGCAACCGCCTGAAACCCCCAAAAACTATTATCAAGGGGTTCTTTTTTGAAATTAAATGTAAAGCTAAATGTAAAATAGGTATTTAGGCTGTTTCTATTTTTAATAATTTTTATTTAGGACAGTATTGACTTAATATTAATTATTACTATGGAGAAAAGTTAATAATGAGAGGTTTTAAAGATAAAATCAAGCAAATAAAAGAGGATGAATCATTACTAAATGAATTTTTATGGTTTTTAAATGTAATGGTAGATTTGGGTTCTTCTAAAGCATATTACATTAGAGAAAATCTTATTTTATATAAAAAATAATTTTTTTATATAAAATGTTTCAATTTTGATACAAAGTATTTTCAAGCTTTTATGAAATCAAAACTTTTTTATTTTTTTTCTTCATCATAAAACAAATGCACACAATCCAATTTATCTTTATAAATTAAACAGGCTTCTTTGTAATCACCATTAGAGTATGGACATTTCTCAACCTTAAGTTTTGCAACTGTATAGTAATCAATATTATCAACATCGGGATAATCATTTTCCAAATCATAATCTTTAGAAAAGCTTTTGCCTTTTGTATTCAATACATCAATATTTAAGGGCCGATCACCTGAGTAAAATAAGGACACAACATTAATTTTTTCTACATTTTCAAAGAAAATTTTTTCCCTATTATCTTTTTTTATCAATTTTCTAATTGTTCTCCCATCATTTACTACATCTGTTATAATCAAAACCTTTTTATATTTTCCGTCAGTATTTTCAAAATATAACTGTTTTTCAAACTTATGATGATCATTATAACGATAAGAATATGGCAAAGACGAATATGGAATATTGTATTTAATTGAAACTTTTGAGGAAATAATATTACCTTCATAACCCAACCCAATAATCAAATCACAATCTTTATGCAACTCAAATTTTTCTATTACATCAATGATTGAACTTTTTACCTCAAAAAGATCGTCTCTATCTTCTAATAACTTTGTTACATCAATCCAATTATGAGCTCTTGATGTTTCACTCCAATGAAAATGGCCGGAATGAAATAACTTTTTTCTCTTTATAATTTCATAAATTTTTTGAGAATAAACACCGTCATAAATTTTATTAGGAACAACTGGTTGTTCATTAATTTCACCTTGTATAGCTTGTGTGGATTTAGGTATTTCTAATGGCTCTTCCTGAGTTTGAGCAATTAGATTTGTATTGTCAAAAATAACAAATTCATCAATTTCAGTTTTTAACCTTGACGGGGGCTTAATGGGATTCCAAATACCTCCCGAAGTTTCCAACACCGTTTTAATAGAAGTTAATTGGAACAAATTGTTAAGCAAAACTATTTTATCTTCAGTTTCTAATATTTCATAAATCCGGAAAGTTCCTAAAGGAGTTGTGCCTGAAAAAGCTCCTGACTCACTGATGTAGAACAAATCTTCAAATTTAGCAGAACGCGGTGTATGCTCATTTCCATATAAGACAATTTTAACATTGTTTTCATTCAATGTTTCAACAACATATTTTCGATTTTCAAAATCCCACTGACCACTTTGCTTGTCTTCATACATTCCACTAATATTATGATGAAATGCGACAGCAATTTCAGCATTCGGATATTTTTCTTGTACTTCTTTAATTTTGGTAGCAAGAATACTTGAATCAATATATCCATGTCCCCCATGTTGATTAATACTTAAATTAGAATTCAAACCTATAAGAATAAGCTTGTCTGTTAATTTAATCTCGTCAACTATGATATCATTTGTAGAGAAGTTTTTTCCTAGAATATTAAGATAGAATTTAGAGAAATTTCTAAACTTTGCTTCGTTAAGTTCTATCTGATTGTAGACCCCATTTTTCTCTCTAATAAGATTCTTTATTGAATCTCTATGTACGTCATGATCCCCTGGTAACAACAAAACTTTGCTTTTATCAATATTGAGTTCGGAAATTATTTTTGATATATAATAATTTGCGCCTTCAAATTCTATTTCTTCAGCAATATTTGAAATGTCACCAGTGACAAGCAAACTGATATCTCTTTGTGGAAAATCACTTTTTACAAATGAAATAAATGTATTAATAAATGAAGTATTAGCTTCGGCTTCAAAATCTGAACTTAATAAACTATTTTTGTTTGGTTCGTTAAAATTACCAGAATGATCAGAAATATGTAAATCTGATAAATGTATTAATATTGGGCTACTCATTTTTATCAATGTCTTCAAGATTAGTATAAATGCTATAACCTAATTCTTTATTATTTTTTCTATTAATAGAAAAAATCGCGGTGGTCATATCTTCTTTCTTAATTGTCTTTAAAGTTTCAACTTTAATCAAAGAAATACTTCCCAAGTATTTTCCACCCAAGAACTGGATTATATTTTTCACTATTTTCACTTCTGTTCCCAAGCAAACTAAATCTGAAATAACAACATATTTTGCATCCTCTTCAATAACTTTATTTAGTCTAGAATAAAGTTTATTAATTGGACCAATCTTATCAAAAATAACAACATCGAGGTTTAAGTATGTTGAGAGAATTGAAGTTATAAATGCTCCGTTAAGGCTTTGACAAACTAATTTCACTGAATTACCTTCAACTTGTAAATATTCTACTGAAATTTTTAAAGCAAGTTTATAAATTGCAAAAAGAATTAGATTCCTTTCATATGTTATTATTTTTTTAATATCAATATAAGATGAAATATATACAAATGAAGAAGTATGTCTTTCACTACTACCTTGAACTTTATATTTCTTTAAAACTTCTTTGAATGTTTCCTCAAAAAGACTTTCTTCCTCAATTTTTAAACCTACTACCTCAGTTCTATTTTCATCAAAAACAAAAAACCTACTATAAATTGAACCATTTAATACATTTTTAATATTGGTGAAAGAGTCAAATCCAATATCTTCAATAATTTTCTTTTCAATGTTTACGAAAATCAATTCATAATTTTTCTTAAGTTCAATAAAATTAGTCTTAATATTTGGTTGAATGAAAGCTAATAAATTAAAATCCAGCACTAAAACACCTGGCAAATCCTCACTAATATCTTTTTGCAAATCTGTAATTAGATTTTGTACAGTTGTTAGGTTAAGTTCCCTAACATTTATACCCTCCCGAGAAGATTCCAAATAATTTGCAGTTATAACCTGTTCTGCGTGAAGATTAACATAAATATAATCTTGGGCGATTAGTTTTGATATTATCATGGCTACTAGTTTGGAATTTCAACTTCAATGTGAACACCTTTGAATTTAACTGGATAAAACCGAACAGAAGAAAATTTCACATCTTTACTATAGTTTGATATAACATTTGTATAAAATTCGACAAAAAGACGTAAGGCATCTTCGGATAATTTAATCATGTTTTCATTAAACTCTTCTTTTGATATTTTTTCAAGAAGACTATCATCATGCAGTCTTATTATTTCCTTTCTTTTATTGTAAAGTTTAACAAGGATCACATTAATTCTTTTTGACAGTACGACTTGAGTATTTTCAGTATGCATTCTAAATACCCCATCCAATTTCAATACGACATTTCCAATCAAATCAAATAGTCCAAGCCGATTTTTTAACATAGAGAAATATAAAGTCTCAAAAATAAGATGAAGTGTAATTAAGAAGTTTTGATTTATGTTGAATTTACCAATTTTTTCAAGTTGTGAAGTAAGTTTTCGCGGAATGTAGAAACCAAAATTCGTTTTAGATTCCAATGATTTCTGAAGCCCCACACCATTATCAGATACTGAAATTTTAGTTTTAAAACCATCATTAAAAAGCGATGCAAAAGTATTTGCACCAGAATGCAAAACACCATTGGTGATTAATTCAGGAAGTATGTGTAAGTAAAATTTTTTGTAATCTAAAATATTGGTTGAGTTTTGAAGAAAACTATTATTACTTTCTATTTTATTGTAAAGTTTTGAAAATCGATCCTCTACCTTAAACATATAATATTCAATAAGTATATCTCTTTTCTCTTCCTCATTTTTGTTCGAAATTTTAGACTTTAATTCAATATCTAAATCAAGAGAGAAACAATCAATCTCATAAGAACCTTTTTGATTATATGTAATTATTTCTTTAAGATTTGGGATTTCAAGAATTGGTGTCTTAGGAAATAATCTTTCGTAATTGTTACCTAATCGCATTGCAATTTCAAAAAAATTGGAATTTTTAAGAAAAGATAAAACACTATCAGTTCCTAAAAATGTATCATGACCTTTAATATTCTTGATTTTAAAGGGCAAACTTTTTTCTTCAAAGACAGATAACTGTTCAAAAATATTTAGAAGAAGAGGTAAAGAATTGCCATCTATTCTATATTTAGAGTATTCAATGTCTTCAGAATCAGTTAGATAAAAGGATATATTATTATTTCCATTTTTATAAAATAGAGCCACCTCCTTAAGGAATACATTATAAAATTCAAATGTAGTAAATGTTATACCTGGTCGTAATATTGTTATTGACATATTTTGTTCCTTTATTGATAATTATTCTCTTAAAAGCTACAAATTTTAATTACATTTTTTTTAATATATCTGAGTTTTCGTATAGACAAACCAGTAAAAATTTCTTTCGCTCTACAATAAGCGCCCAGCTTTAATAAACAGCATTAAACTTAAACAATTTATATTTAAATCACAATACGTAGAAAAAATATTCTAAAAAATAAAATTTAAAGTTAATGATTATCAAGTTACAAATTATTAAAAATCCAATTCTTAAGAAAATTAATATTTTATCTTTTTTTTGAAAAAACTCAATTCTTCTTTAAATTGTTCATTTTTCAGAAAATTTATTAATAAATTATTATTTTTCTCAACGTAATTCTGTCTTTCATTCAACGATATATCCTTAAAAAAACAAATATTCTCTTCCTCTCTTTCCTTAATGTAGTCTAATTTAAAATTTTTAGCCAACTGCATTTCCTTTTCTTCTCGGTACTTAGAAACCAACTCCTCTCTTAAATTAGGCAAATCCTCCAATTTTTCATCCAATTCAGCAATTTTATTTTCGGTTATTAATTTCTTGTTTTCTATTTCAGTAACATTAACTCCCTTTTTCAATAAATTTTCAACTTCTTCTTGTACTTTTTCTTTAGCTAAATGAATTGACTTTTCATAAAACGACAATTGGTTTCTCCAATATTCCGCATTATCACCTTCTTCTTTTGAATAACCAAGAATCCTATTATAATTATTATGGGCTTTAGTGACTTCTTCCTGAATCTTTAAAAAATCCTGATGTTTTCTCAAGACAAAAGCAATATCTGCAAGGTGTTTATTTTTTTCGCTTTCAATTCTTTTTTTCATCAACTCTATTTCAATATTTGCTCTAGTTTCTGGATTAGTAATGATTGCTGTTTTTAATTCTTGAGTGCTAATGTCAGAAATATCCAAAACATCTGCACCTTTTTTCATTGCTTCCAAATATCTTGCTTGTTTAGATTGCAGTTTTTGAAGCATAAAAACATCAATACTGTCATTAGACAGCATAAAATTGATTCGAACATTTTCGTTTTTGTTTCCTTGTCTCCACGCTCGTCCTTCAACTTGTCGCAACGAAGTGAAATTATATGGCAACGAAAGCATATAAATATCAGTTGTATTTTCCTGAAGATTCATTCCTTCCTGAATAGCTTCACTTCCAATAACTACCTTTATTTTTCCTGTATTAAAATCATTTTGAATAGCAATTCTTTGATTTTTATTCGTTGCTCCTGTAATAATTCCAATTTCTTCAGGTTTAAAACCAATTTCTTGAATAAGATATTCTTTGAGTTTAGGAAATTCAGCGACTGCCAATTCAGAATAAATAATTTGTCCAGACTTTGGAATATCTTTTTTGTTCTGTTGGATTAAATCCATCGTTTGTTTAAGTTTTGGAGAGTTTTCAATAAACTCTTTAACCGAAGGAAATTTACCATCATAGTAAGGCGATAAATATGGAGAAATTGCAATTAGACGAGCATTAAGAATATGAGTAAGAATTGCTCCTTTCTGAGTTTCATTAAAGCTCTCATTAAGCAAATCGTATTGCTCTTTCGTTAAATCATTTTGCTCAATTTTATATTCTTTATTGATTTTGTTAGGGCGTTTCAGTTCTGGATTGTCTTCTTCTCCTTTAATATCAATAAATTCAGACAAAAGTTGTTGAAAGAGAGAATTATTTTTAAATCTTCTAACGTTGGCTTTAAATTTCACATCACCTTTTGCATCAATCTCCATATCATTATCTGCCTCCATAAAGGTTTCAAAGAAAGTATTCACATTGAAATATCCCGATTCTTCTAAACGCTTGTTAGCAATAAGTGATAGTATTGAATAATATTCTAGGGGTTTATTGGTAAAAGGTGTTGCAGATAGTAAAGTAACATTTCGTCCATCATTTTTATCTTGAATATATTGTGCAGCCATCCAAGTATTAATCCCTAGTTTTGAAGTTTGTTGATTTTGACTTCTGAAATCTGAAGCAAACCTTCTATCTTCAATCTTTACTTTTCCGACAATATGGTTGGCATTGTGAACTTCATCAAAAGTTAGATGGTCAAAACCAAAATCTTCCCAATCATAGATTTTTCCACGCTTCATTTTCCCTTCTGTTTCTTTCACTTTTTCAAGTTCTTTTTGAAAATCTCTTTCACTAATAGAGTTTACGCTTTTTAGCTCACTTTCAGAAATGTAAGAAAATTTTGAAGCTAGATTTTGAGTTATGCTTTCTGAAAAACCTATGTTATTAAAACCTTCGTATGTAACAATGGTAATTTCTTCATCCTTATTATCAAATTTTGATAAGTCGTAATCTTTCCCAAGATTGCCAAGAACATTTACTTTTGCATTAGGAATTGTTTCAAAAATGGTTTCCACCCATTGTTTCAAAATGCTGTCATTTGGAACTACAATCAGAGGTCTTCTCGCATTTCCTCTTTCCATTGCTTCATGCATTGAAAGAATTCCTGATAAAGTTTTTCCAAAGCCAACTTCGTGAGCTAATAAACTAACGCCTTTCGTTGTACATCTTCCTACACCAGATTTTTGAACTTCAGTCAAACGCAGTTGTTTTCCTTTAAAATTTTGATGAATTTTAGAGAACAGCGGAAATTTAGAATAATCAGGAACGTGAATATTATTGTAATTTCTGTTGAATTCTTTTACAAAACGATTTCTTATATCATCGGATAATTCTTCCCGAACAAACTTGTAAAACAAATCATTTGCAGCAGCTTTTCGTCTTTCTCTTACTAAGGCATTTCTTTCTTTGTCGCTTCCTGTAACCGTTTCGTTATCTACAAAACTTCGTACTTCCCAAGCTGATGAACCCGCAAAAGCCTCGCTAGATAAAGTCCCTACAAAATCTTTGAACTTTTCTGCAAGGTTGTAATCAACAATAACAGTTTCGGTACGTTTTGTTGCATAGTTATAAGTTTCCTTTTCTGTTTGTCCTAAATCAAATTGGTGTACAAATTCGTGATTTGGACTAATAAAGATTTCATCTAAAAATTTTGGATTTGGAAGAACTTTGAGGAGTAGTTCCCTTTGCTTTTCATACTGATTTATCGTTCCACCAACTGAAAATTTATCTTTGAAATCTAGTTCTAACTGTTCTAATTTTTTATAAATATTTCCTTCAGCATAATAAAAATCGTGAACCCAATTTCCATCAATATAATTCGCAAACTGATAGTGTTTCCCGTAATTATTAAGTGTTCCATCATAAGAAGTATCTCTGAATGCATCAATTTGTTCTTGTGTTATTTCAGAACTGTTTTGTAAAGAAGTATTGACAATTTCATCGGGTTTGGAAAACTGATATTTTAGAATTCCTTTTTTGAGTTCTGGTTTAGTTTGAATTTTATATTCATTCTGATTTTTGGTATTGTGAATAGAAATTATCCTATCACTTTTTTCAATGATTTCTTTTAAATCCTCTTCTGAAAACGATGTTGGTTTTGTGGTTAAATCTTCACGAAGGTTTTCATATTTTCTTATCTCTGA
The DNA here is from genome assembly GCA_937876095.1 of uncultured Flavobacteriales bacterium. Taxonomy (GTDB): domain Bacteria; phylum Bacteroidota; class Bacteroidia; order Flavobacteriales; family Weeksellaceae; genus CALFIE01. The sequence continues at coordinate 8,490 of CALFIE010000086.1, forward strand.
AATAATCGTAGGAGATTTAAATTTGATGGTATTGAGTTGAGAAAGTACTGTTTCGACTTTCTCTTGAGCTAAATCAAACTCTTTTTCATTGGTTTGCTTTTCATTCTCTGTTTCAGTTTCAATTTTTGTGTCAATTTTTTCATCAATTTCTGGTTCAGAATTTTCTAAAAATAAATCTTCAAACAGATTTCCAATTCTTGCAGTTTCTTTCTTGTTTTTAAACTGTTGAATTTTGAATAAGGCTTCTTCTAAACTTCCGTGAACAAAATTTTCTGAACGTCCAAAACGATTGGTCTTTTCTCGTACTTCGCCTAAAATTCTTGAAGGATTAATTTCAAAGTATTTGGAAATATCTGTAGAAATTTTATGATTACTTTTTTTGAGAAGGATAATATCTGTTCCAATTTGTGTTCCTGCAAAAGCTCCGTTTGGCAAACGGAAACCTTCAACTAGAGTGGCATTTTGCAGATTATTTTGTCTATTCAGCCAACCCGACGGAAGAACCATTGCCAAAACGCCGTTTGGTTTTAAAGAATCCAAAGATCGTTTTACAAAATAATCTTCGTATTTAGAAATTTTTGGTTCTTCTCCCAAACCTTTGTACAATCCGCGATGTTCGCCGTAAGGTGGATTTCCGATGACTAAATCATATAGCAAATATTCATCTTTTTTGTTGCCTTTTTCATCAATAAATTCGGTTTCAAACGAACGCAGATTAATATCGGTTTCGGGATGCAGAATTTTTGTAATTTTTGCGGTGGTTTCATTGATTTCAAATGCCGTAATAATTGATTTTAGTGCTAAATCTTTTGTAGCATAAAGAAAATTACCCGTTCCAACACTTGGCTCTAAAACCGAAATTTCTACTTTATTTTGTAATTGGTTTTTGATTAAGTTGCGAACCGCATTTACAATTTTATCGTCGGTGTAATATTCATCTAAAATTCCTCTACCTTCTTTCGCGGTTCCGCCACTTTTGTATTGATTGCAAATTTCTTTTAAATCATCAGTAATATTGAGATTTTCTTTGAGAATAATTTGGCTATTATTAGAAACAGAACAAGCAGCAGAAACGACTTCCGCAACTTGTTCATTGGTCAGTTTTTGACCTTTATATTTTGAAATGAGAAAATCTAATTCCTCATGATTTGTGGAATTAGAATTTAATGCTCTTTCTGCTCCATTGGATACAGTTCTCCTGGATACGATTCCGCTCAAGGAATGTCCTCCTCTCTCATTTTTTTCATCATCATTCTGTTGTGAATGGTCATCGAATCTTCTTTTTCGTTCTCTGTCTCCGACCAAATGCTTCCAGATTGTGTCTGCAAGTCCATTTCCAGCATCGTCGCTGCCCAATCTTTGTCCGCTTGTGTGATTTTCGTTTTGCTTGGATTGGCTGTTTTCGCCAAATTTTCCAAGATTTCTTCCAGTAGATTCGGATCCCAAGTGCTCAACGTTGGAAATTCCTTCAGATTGAGTTCTGTCTTTTTCATTCTGTGCTTTTTTTGATTCAACTAAAGTAACATTTTTATCTTTATTTTGAAGTTTATTTTTTAAATATTCTTCCAAATTCTGATTGGCATTTTCAGAAATGTTGTATAGTGCTCGAATGTCTTTAATATTTTTGTTTCTAAATTCCGTAAGAATTTTGAGCGTCTGCATATTTCCTGTTCTATCTCCCTCTAAACAAAGAAATATTTTACCCTCATAGTTTTGAAATCTATTGATAAATTTTTTGGAATTTTCACCGGCATTGAGTGTTACTAGAGTTCTATTATTGTTTTGATTATTCAACCTCAAAAGTTCCAAAAACGATTCTTTGTCTTTATGATTCTTAAAGACAATCAATTCATTTTTATTTCCTTCCTCAACGGAAATATCCTCAACAAAAGGACTTGAAGTTTCTTTGTCACTCACTTTTTCTGTTTTTCACAAAATGGTTAAACTCAAAAATTTCTTTGGCGGTATCGTCCCAATTTTTTCTAGGAATTAACTGAAGGGTTACAAAGATGTCTTTCTTTTTATCGTAAGAATCTATTCTTTCAATTCTCCCGTGATAATCCTTGCCAACTTCTTTGTATAGCGAATAAGGCAGAATTGTATCCGTCGGATAAATGTAATATCGGGTATAATTCCAAGGGGAATTGATTTCAAAACGTTTGTAATTCTTCTTGAAAAGGACAGTATCGTTTAATTTCCTGCGGTTTTTGTAATTGAGAACTGGGTCTTTTGTAAAAACAGCACCAATAGTTTTGGCATACACCGAAGTTGGTTTTTGCTTTTTTTGTAGTTCTGATAAAACGGATGAAGTGTTATTATTCAAATCGTAAAAAACAGAGTCTTTGATGAAATAAGAAGCAGTCGTCATTTCTGGAAATTCTAAATCAGGAACCAATTCTATGATGGAATCATTCTGATAGTTGAGCCTAGAAATGTGAAAATTCTGCATCTTATTTAATCCTTTGGAAGCATCAAAATAAACATTGGAAATGAGGTCGATTCCACCTTTTTCAGCCTTGATTTCTTTGTGACAAGAAATCAAAGCAAAAAGCAGAAATAAATAAGGAAATATTATATATTTTTTCATTTTAGATAGATTAAAAAAGCGGCAAATCATTAAGACCTACCACTTTCAGATTAGGGTCAGGTATTATTTTATCGTTTAATGCTTTGTTCTTTCACATTGCTTTTTTCGTGTTTGTTGTCTTGCTCAATGCCTTCCAACGGTTTGTTGGTATTGATTCGGTTCATATCAGAATCGTAGAGTTTGAGATTTCTGTTTTGAGGATTCAAAATGGCTTTTCCTTCTACAATTTTATCATCTTGCTCAAATTTAACTTTTACGATATTTCCCTTTTCCAAAGATTTGATGGTGTTTTCTTTATATTCAGGTTTGTCAAAAATAAGGTTGGATTTTTCAACAATTTTATCGGTTTCTACACCGTAATTTTTATAGAAATTTTGGAACAGATAATTTCCTTTTTCTGTTTTTGGTTCTTCAAAATTAAACTGGACAAAAGCGGTTTCTTGCTGGTCACTTTTCGGATTGTGAAATTCGATTTTCACACTTCTGCCTTCCAAAAGATTGATGGCTTCTTTTGCAGTAAAGGTATTTTCTTTGTTGACTGGGAAATTATGAGAAATTTCCTCATTTCTTTCGTTCGTCAATTTTGCGTTGTAAGAATTAAGAAAAATGCCACCGCTATCAGTTTTGTTAAATTTCAAAATAAAATCTGCTTTGTTTCCAGGTAATGCTTTGTCGGAAGTGGTTTTGATTTCAAATTGTTGATTTTTGGAATTGATGCCTTTTTCTAAATCTTTGTGAAGTTTTTCTCCTTCGCCGAAACCGAGGTATTTCATCTGATTTTTTAGATACTCTACTTGGTCGAATTCTTTTTGTGTTTCCATAATGTTTGGGGGTTGATTGTTAATATTTAATTTTTGGTCTTTTTCTTTAAAGTCTTCTGATGAAAACAGATCGTCAAACTTTAGATTGTTTTCTTCCCAATCTAGTTGTTGGGAACTCTTCTTATTTTTGCTATCCGCTTCTTCAAATCGGAATGATTCACTGTCCATTATATTTTATAGTTGGTTTTAAAGAAATTTATCTTGATTTATCTCCTAAATTTTCGTGACTTTTCTTGTTCTTCCGATTGTTCTTCTTGTTCCTCTCGATTTCGATTGGCATCTTCGTATAGATCTCTGTCATTAACATTTAGTTGAACATCAAAATTATTTTCTTTTGCGATTTGTTTTTCATCTGTCGTTATGCTGTTCACAGATTCAATTTCTCGGGAAACAATATTCAGGTCGTTTGTAATTCTCTTGGCGATTTCTGGATATAGGTCTATTTTATCTTGCAAAAAACTTTTCAGTTTTTCAAGCTCCAATTTGTATTGATTGACTTCTTCTGGATTTTTTCTTTCCAAAACGAGTTTGGTAAGTTCAGGAGCATTTTTGATAAAATCCAATTCCTTGATGGTATTTGTTTCTTTGTCAAAAACAAATGCTTGTTTTGAAAAACCCAATTGAGCAGAATGCCGATTGTCATTAACATTGTATTGTGCTCTTGTTTCAGAATACTGAATTTTTTCTTTGCTCTTTTCCAGAAGCTCAGCAATACTTTTATCTCTTTCTAAGAAGATGACTTTCAGTTTGGTGTTATTTTCAGTGAGTTGAAAAGTAGCCCTATTTTTGTCGTTGTCTGCAACGATGGTATATCCTTGTAGGAATCTCTGAATATCATTTGCATTCAGCTTTTTAGAGAATGATAAATCTTCATTGATAATACCGAATTTTTTTAGTTCTTCGGTTGGTAAATTTTCATTTTGCATAATAGGTAGCGATTAATTGGTTTACTTTTATAAGGTCATTTAAAAAATGAGTGGGGTTGATACTTTGTCCAAATTCTTTCACAGAAAAGTGCAAATGCGGTCCAGTAGAATTTCCTGAATTTCCGCTTTTGGCGATGACAAAACCCGCTTTTACATACTCTCCGACACGATAATAAATTTCGGAAAGGTGGAGATAAGCCGTCTCAAAACGGTTAAAGTGTTTGATTTTGATGTAATTTCCAGCACCTTTATTATCCCAGCCTGTTTCCGTTACGATTCCGTCTAAAACCGAATAGACATTTTCGTAATTGGCTTTCATATCAATTCCGTTATGAAATTTAGTTACTCCGAAAATGGGATGTGTTCTTATTCCGTAAGTTGATGTAATGGAGATTTCTCTATTCAATGGCATTACAATTTTTGAATATTTTTTATCTCTTGGCTCGTTTACAAATTCATATTGCGTCAACTGAGTCTTACTGTTTTTAATTTGGTCGAGCATTTTAGTTTGGGCAACTAAAATCAAGGAATCCTGTAATTTTTGCCTATTCAATTTTTTGTTGTTGGTAGATGAATTTTCTTTAAGTAGTGTTTTCAGAGAATCCAGTTCTTTTTTTAGTTTGGCTTTTGAGGTAATGTTAAAAATCTCCTTCCACAATTTTTTCTCTTTTTTTGGCTTCGGATTATCCGTTTCTTTTACTAGCTCTATTGCTTTTGAAGTTTCCGTTTTCTTCGGCAGTGTCGGTGTCAGTGTATTGAATTGCCCGAAAAGTGTTATCTGAAAAGACAATATTAACACTGATATAAAACATTTTTCTATGGTTTTCATTTATGCTGTTTTTATATTTTCATTGACGATGAGTTCTATTTCATTATTGATTTTTCTGAAATTGGTCATCAGAACTTCTTCTTTACGATTGTTTCCAGCTTTGTCTATAAATGAATAGTAAACTGGCATCGGAACGTAGTTTTGTTCTTCTTGCTTAATGGCTTTCATATCTAAATTGATTTTTCCATTAATTGCTGATGTTTTGTATTCATCGGTATCATTTTCTTCTCCTTGAACTATCATTCCTACCATTTCTCCAGTTCTCAATGCTGCTATTTTTCCTGCGGGAATCATAAAATCCATTTTTTCGTTAATGCTGGTGGTGGTTCCTTGCTGTGAAATGGACTGGGAAAACGATTTTTGCTTGATTTTACCAAAGAGTTTTTCAAGCCATTCCAACGTATTTTTATCTCTTGCTGAACCAGAAAGAATATTCCCAACAATGGCAGAAATTGTATCTGCAACTTCTTTTTTGTAAAACTGACGAAGCTGTGGTATTTCTTGCAATCCTAATAGTACCGCAACTCTGTTGCTTCTTGCGGTTGCTACTACATTGTCGATTTTATGAATGTAAATAGTTGGAAATTCATCGGCAATAATTCCTCCTGGCAAATTATGTTTGGAATTAACCAAGCGTAACGTTCGATTTAGAACAGCAGAATACAGCGCCGAATTAATATCCTGTGTTCCTGGATCGGAAGCGAGAATGAGAATGGAAGGATTTTCTCTGTCCGTTATTTTCAATTCGACTTCATCTCCTGAAAAAACCCAAAAACTTTCTTTAGTCGCCAATCTAGAAAGGAATATTTTTAATGTTCCTATTTGTCCTTCCAACTGGTCGAAAGCTTTGTTGTCATACGCTGTTTTGAAGGGTGAAAGCAAGGAACCAATCTCTTCGTTCTTAAATAATGAATCAAAAATTTCTTGATAACTTCGATTCATAAAAGAAAGAATATGGGGCAAGTCTGAATATTTTCCGTTTTCTAGCTTTGCAAAAAAATAAATGCAGGAAGCCAAAAAGTTGATGGCTGATTGGGTGAAAAATGCTTCGGAACCACCTCCCGAACTTGAACCTCCTTTTTGCAAAGATGACACCATTGATTCTGCCATTTCTTGTGCTTCCGCCAAAGTTTGGATGTATTTTTTATGAAATGGATTTACTCTTTTTGATTTTTCAACTTCATTCAGGTTAATCACATTGAAACTATACTTGTAATCAGATTCTTTGCTTTTTTTCAGCAGGTAATGGTAGTATGCAATCTGTGCTAAATCTGGAAATTTAAAATCATAAATACAAAGACAAAAACCTTTTGCAATCATTTGACGGATAGCAGGATTAATGACTCCAAAAGATTTTCCAGAACCGGGTGTTCCAATCACCATTGTTCCACGAAAAGGATTCAGATTAATCCAACCTTTATTGCTTTTTCCTTTATATCTGAATAAATAAGGAATATTGATATTGGTTTCCGATTTTATCAGTTCTTGATTTTGGTCGAAAGATTCCTCCTCTATGTTCCATCGGTCTTTTCCCATCTTTTGTTGCATCAATTTTGAAATGCTGTCAGCTCCCATTTGAAGAATTACTGCTCCTAAAAAAGAAAGAACAGCATAAATTACCTGATAGAGATTAACGCCTGGAAATATTTTGGGGAGTTTTACATTTCCTGCTTCATTCTGCACAATCAGAGATGAAAAAATCATGATTAATCCTAATACCATAGGAACCACAATCTCTGTAGCAATATTTAAGTCTTTCTTTTTCTTGGCTTTTGTCCCAATTGCTACTAATCCTATCAAAATCAATGTTGCAAACTTGGCATTAATCGGAGGATAAATGAAATTCATTTTTGCGAAATTCTTCAATAAATTGGATACAACTGGAATATTCGCATTGAGATAAAAAAGTGATGCGCATTCTAATGCCACAACCGCATACACTGCTTTTTGTAAGAAACCGTAAATCTTGATTTGATGTTGTTGCTCTTGCATTTCTTGAATTAAAAAATTAAGGGATTAAAAAATTGGTACAGGCACTGCCTCTAGAATGTGTCGGCTTTAAGAATATCTGAATAGTTCACTTTCATTTCTATAGTTCTACCCGAAAGTTGCTCCTCAATTAATCGTATCATCATTACTTTACTATTCGGGAAGGTAAATTTTTTGAATACATAAATATTCCTGAAATTTTTACGGAAGTGTTTTTGTGGATTCAGTTGAAAAATGGGAATCATCTCAATACTCTGATTGTTGGTGGCTTTATATATTTTTTTGTCTTCTATGGAAAATTTCAAGTCTTCAATATCATAACTCAGATTTGAATTGTTCTTAAAAGTCATATCCAAAAAAATATAATCACTCATCACATATACATTGTTGATCTGCATACTGAGTTGTAGATTTTCTTTTTCTCTGATTGGATGTTCTTCCGATTTTTTACGAATAATGTCCATTGCAAACTTTCTCAATTCAAGATTGGAGAAAACCATTTTATCCAACTCGATGGGTTGCATATTTTCGGGCTGAATATGAATATTGGTAACCGTATTAAAGTTTTCGGAATTTCTGTAAATGGCTTTGTACTGGGCGATGAAGGATTGTCCTACTACCGTTATAATTCCAACAGTATCTCTGCTGCTGGAAAATACAACAGGCTTTATTATTTTTTCTTTTTGGTTAATGTCAGGATTGTCAGTAATTTTAATTCTGGCAATATTGGTAGTTGGCAAATCTCCTGTAAGTTTTTGAGTGGATAAATCAACGTACTGAATCGGTTCTGGTGAAATAATGTGTAAATTAATTCCTTCAGTAATTTCTATTTCGGGTAAATCCGAAATGATTTGTTCTTTTGTTGCCGTTTGTGCGGTTAAAAATTGTGCTGTACATAGTAACAGACTATATAATATCGTTCTCATTATTTTATTTTTTGTTGGTTTTGTGAATCTTTCAGTTGTTTTTCGTCAATCAGGAATACATAAGAATTGTATTTCAACTTGGCTTTATTGGTTTTAATCAGGTTGGTAATGGATTTGGAAGTAGATGTAAATAATTTAGAACCGAGACTGGTAAAAAATCCTTGTCCTCCCATATCCATTTGAGTTCCTTGTATGGAATTGCTCCCCATTTCCCGAATCATATCTCTGAAAACACTCTGCGGAACATACAATCCTTTCATACCATCCACATCATAGATAGAAAGATTGACAGGAAAAATTTCTCCTTTCGTGAATACGGACACAATCGTGAGATCAACTCTTTTTTGCATTGAAAATCCCGAAATCTGTCCATATAAAATGGAACCTTTGCTTATTTTTCTGTTGCTTACGAAGATGTCTTCTAACAATCGAAATCGGATTCTACTTCCTAGAAAACCTTTATTGTTTTCATCAATGACGGCTTTGATAAAACTGTTTTCTTTTTCCTTATAAAAAGCATTGAAATCGTTATTAATGCCTGATTTGCTAACATTGAAAGTAGAATTAAGAAACTCGTCCATTTTTTCTTTACTGGTTTTGAGTCTCTGTTCAGCTGCTAGTTTGCTTTGATATTCTGGATCTCGTGCTTTTTCTAAAGAATCCATGACCAGCATTTGCTGTTTCAGATATTTTACGGGATCTTGTGGTTCATTTTTAAATGTAACTTTCGAACTTTCTGAATCATATCCATTTTCTTGCTTTCCGTAAGATTTATCATTCAGCATTCTGATAATTTCTGAAGACCTTTGGTAATCTTTATCTTCTCTCTGAGATGAATTAGGGTTATAGTAGGAAGATGGATTTCCTTTTTCACGATATGGGTTTTGTCTTGAAGAAACGGCTTTTAATGAATCAATTTTTCTTTTTTGAGCCAGTGACAATTGGTCATCATAGTTGTATAAGCTGTCTTCTTCTTTGTCTAGTCCCTCCAACATGGTTCTGTTGTCGTCTTTTTTGAAAAATGCATCATACGCATCATTCTTCGTCATAATAGAATCTTGCGTTTCACCGAGTGAAAGAGAAAGTTCTTTAGGTTGGTCTTTTGGTTTGTCCTCTTTCGTAAATTGTGCTCCTACATAGACAAATAGCAACAGAAACGGCAATGCTAAAAGAGGCAGCACGTATTTTTTCTGTTTGAAATTAAGTTTTTTCATTGAGTTTTGATTTTAGATAAATTGCCTCCAGTGCTACTGGCATTTTTTAATTTTTGGTATTGGTTAAACAAGTAGTCAATTCGTAAACTGTCTTCTTTTTGTAATTCTTTACGGTCGCTTTTCACTTTTAGTGACTTAAGTTCATTCACTATTTTTTCCATTTCTTTTTCATTGTTTACGGTAGTATTTAGTTCCATCTTACTTTTGGAATAAAGTAAGGGAGATCTTATTTTAAAAGCATTATCGGAAGGAAAAAAGATGCCTTGAATGAGAGAGCCAATAAAGGAAACCGATAAAAACACCATCGAATAGTTGAAAATTTTTTTTGGATGTTGACTTGCCCAATTCAGCCATTTTTGTCCAGTTTGTTTTAGTGTAGTATTCATTTTTAGTACGAGTTTTTGGTTTGGTTAGAGATTTCTTCGTTGTCTAGGATTCGCCAGTTTTTAAGCATTACGCCATGAGGATTATTAGGACTTCGGATAATGTCATCGAAATAACCTTCAGTAATGAGTTTTCTTGTAATGACGGAAGATTTTCTGGTAATCATCTGCTTTCCGAAAAAAGAAAATTTCTTCTGTTCCATATTCAGTGCAATAGAATCAGCGTGAATACTGACCATTGAACTAGAAGCGATGATCTGATTGTAAAACCCTTTTTCTTTCAGATTGGTGTATTCTTTTTTTCCGCTATCATCAATGAGATATAATGACTTCTGAATATTGTCTTTGATGTAAACATCGTCTGGTGCGAGCGTAAAAAACAATCGATGGAATAGCTCAATTTGTGCTTTGTACTCAACAGGACGATTCAGCAAGACATCAGATTGCTTGGCCAATACAGGAACTCCATTATCTAAAATGTAGATTGATTTTCTGGAATCTTCAATCATTCTGTATGCAAAGAAGAAACCTGATATAACAATGAAGACTGCAAAAGCAATAGTTGAGATGGAAACAACCTTGTTAATTTTAATTCTTTGTTCTATATTTTTAATAAGCATTTTTATTGGGTAATTGGTATTTAGTAATTAGTATTTAGTATTTAGTATTTAGTATTTGGTATTAGGTAATTAGACAGTTAAGTTTATTTCCTATTCTTCATAGCATTGTTTACCATTCCCGATGCTGAACCTGCTGATGCAGATTTTGTTGCTGCTGCGACTGTAGAAGCTCCTCCTGTTTTTGCAGTTAATATTGCTGTTTTTGCACTGCTCGTCATTTTCCCTACTGCACTTTTCATTTTGGTCATCGCTCCAGCTCCTCCTGCAGTAACAATGGTATCGGCAATGGTGGGTGTCATCAGAACTCCAATTCCCGTAACGATATAGGCAACGCAGGTAAACAATTGGTTATAAATCATTCCCGAATTACTTACATAGACCATCAGAGCATCTAGGTTGGTGATGGTTCCGTTGGATAGAAGGGTGTCATATCGTTCTATTTCCATGGTATAGCCAGAAGCAATCAGTTGCTGTCCAATATTGATAATCGTATAAGCCACAAAAGTGTAGAGATTGATATTGATGAATTTAGATACCCAGCTGTACAAGGAATTTTCAAATCCTGGAACTAGCGCCATTCCAACTGCGATCGGTCCTAAAATAATAAGAATGTATGCCCAAATTTTTTGAATAAAGAAAATGAGATACACGCAAATTCTCAAGATGGAAAGGCAGACAAATTCAATGACTTCAGCGACTAATTTTTGCATCTGAAATTGCATTCTAATCTGCCATTCTTTGATGGGTTGAATCAATTTATCCAATCCCTCACTTACATCAAACCAAGAATCATCAGCATTTTGACTGGTGTTGTTGATGACTTCCTGTTTTGCATCTTCTTCCGCATTGAGTTTGATAACAGCATCTAATAGTTGTTGTTGCTTTTTGAATCTTTGAACCCGCAAATCATTGACTTCAGATTCGATGTCACTGAAAATGGCAATTCCAGGTTGGGCGATGGCTTCAAAAGGGGCTTGAATGAGATTGACAAATCCTGACCAATAAACAAGCGTAAATCCAATCAAAATAGGTTTCAACATGGGAGTAATTTCCCATTCACGATCTCCCGCAGCCATCTGCCAACCCATATATCCGAGATACATCAAAGCTCCTAATCCTCCAATCGCTTTTCCTACCAAGGCAGAACCTTGAGCACTATCTTGTACACTGTTATCCAATTTGGTAAAGACTTCCATAAACCATTTTTCAAAAGCGCCATCGCCTTTTAAAAACTGGAGCAGGTTGCTGTAATCGCCGTCTGTTTGGGAAAATCCCATAATTGGCAATACTATTGCCAAAAGACAAAATAATAAGGTGAGTTTTTTATTCATTTCTAAAATCGGTGTTTATATTGTTGCATCGTACTTTGGACAATTTGTTTATCTGAAGCAGGATTCCAAGAAGTAGGCAAAGTAGTTGATAAATGATTTTTCAGAATATTTTTATAATCCAAAAGAAGCGTTGTCTTGTTATTGTGCTTCCTTAATTCCTTAACAAAGTTTCTCCATTTGATAAGTGTTTCGTGGTACATCAAGAAGCGTTTTCCTCTAGGCATATCCATACTTCTGGACATGGCATATTTTTCTTTGATGAGATCCAATTCTTCCTGCAATCTTTTTAATGTTCCTGTGGTATTGAGCGTTTCATATGTTTGCAGGTCTTTCAGTCTCCATTCCATAAAATTTTGAGGGGTGTTGGGGAATTCAGTAATGGGTTTCAGCATTCGTTTGTAATACAATAACCACAAAGGATCTGCATCTACTGTGGCAGAAGTCCAATGCGCAAAATCCTGAACGCTTCTTTTGTAAATCGTATCAGAAGATGCCTTGATTTTCTTTGCTTCCTCTTCCTGAAATTTTAATTGGGCAAGTCTTAAATTTTGTTCTCCATTTGGCTTTAATGGACGAATGTCTTTGCCATTTTTGTAATCTCTGTTAATGCTCGGTGCCCACATTCCCCAAACTGTGGCGTAGGCAAAGTTGGTTTGAATGCCTAAAAAGTATTTAGGATAAGGTCGCCAATCTCCCCAGCTTTCATAAGTCATTCTTTTGTGTTGGGCTACAATGGAGGGATCATTTAATTTCTTTATACTTTGTCCATACGCTGAAGTCGCAATAAATAGTAAGAGGAAAAATTTTCCTTTTTTAACTATATTTTTCATCTGTTTATCTATTTTTTTTTAATTAAAGATGTATTTGTATTTTGTGATAATATCTCCTACAATTGCTTTGTCAATGTTGATATAATTTCGAAGCTTGGGAATCTGATACAGATAAGGGATTTTCTTGGCATTCTCTAATCTTAAAATGATATAGAGAATGTTCCCATTGATGTTTCTTACTCTTGTAAATACTTTTTCAATGAGCATTTCTCTATCACTGGCATTCATCAAGAAATCTTTATTTTCATTCAGAATCTCCTGCGAAACTTCTTGTTTAAGTTTCATCGTTTGATTTCCTATTTCTACATAATATTTGGAAACCAAAACAGCATATTCAGGATGTTGTGCTGATAAATCCAGCATTCTGTTGGAGTTGGTCACAACCTTTCCTAAATACTGATAGAGATACATCAGTTTTTTGCTTTGAGTAAGCGCTGAATTGACATTTTTGAGCTGCTGGTAAATGTATTCCTGAATGGCAATTACTTGTGCGGTTTTGTTTTTAATATCATCATACAGTTGTTTTTGCTTTTCATAGGAACTTAAAAATGTTTGTTCGCTTGCCAATCTTACCGCATGATCTTTTGTCATTTGCGCAAAAAGCTTGTCATTGAATACTATCTGTTGGCTTTTGATTAAAATTCCAAAAAATGTCAATAATCCAAAAATCACTATTTTCTTCATTTTAAAAAGATTTAATATTTTTCATGATGCTTTCCACCACTTGCTTATCTCTGTTCACATAATATTGGAAAGCTCTTTTGTTGCGTAATACTTTGGCTTTGATATCTCTAACTTTTAAAAGCATATGCGTAGAGTTTCTGCTTAATGTTTTGACTTCTCCCAATGCGTAATCCAATAAAATTTTGCGTTCTGATTTTTCCATCTGGTTGATGGCTCCATATGAAATTACTATTCCCATGATTAACCTCGTTACCATTTGCAGATCATCTACAAACTTTACTTGGGAAGGCAATACTGCAATAATGGAATAAGGAGCTGAATTGATTTCATTGATAATGTCTGTCTGGTTTTGATTGATTTTATTAACTTCTCTACTCATTGCTATTCCCGTAGGAATTGCCTGAATAGCAAATGACACAATCCTCAATCTGTCTTGAACTTTGGTTACCTTATCTTTAAAGTTGTCCCATTGAGTTCTATTGGTGGTTTCTATGGTAGCATTGGCTGTTTGCTTTTGCCTCATTTCTTTTTGTCGATTGTGTTCTTTCATCGTGGCATTAATTTCGATGTTCATCATGGGAAATGATACATTTTCTTTTTGCCAAGCTGGCGTAGAACCACCACTGGAAGAAGTAATAATAAGATAGATGGTAGGAATTAACAGGATTTGAAAAATCTTTTTCATCATATGATTTTTAAAAGTTTCTTTTGTATCGGTTCATTATATTTTCCACAATGCCTTTATCGGTGTTGATGTAGCCTGCAAATGGATTTATGGAATTCCAGAATCCCAATCGGTTGGCTTTTTCTAATCGCAGTTTTATTGCCAGTAGCCACAACTTTAGATTTTTTACATTCTCGGAAATATTATGTAGGATTTTGTAACGGTCTCCTGCGGTCGCCAAATTGAGTTCGCCTGATGCCAAAATATCAGAAACATCGGTAACAATTTTCAAGCTTTGCTCGTAGGTTTTTTGCGAAGCTTTCACTCCAAATATGGCATATTGCGGATGTTGCGATGCTAATTGTACTACTTGAGAGGAATAGGTATAACATTTATTCAATTCAGAATAAATTTCTTTTACCTGAATTCCGTTTTGTAAGGTTCCTGAAACTTCTTTCAATCCTTTCAATATTTTATTCTGAATATCATTAGCTGCCACCATCTGTGTTCCTACCCATGCTTGTGCATCTTTCAATTTGGAGGTTTCGTCTATGACTTCATTCTGTTTGGCTTTCAAATTTTCTGAATACAAAATCATAGCAGCCGTTACCGTTGGGTCGATGTAAGTATTTTGGGAAAAGCTCATCATTCCCCAAAAAGAGAAAAGCAGCATTACAATTTTTAGACTAAACTTTTTCATATAGCTCTTGTTTTTGATTGATTAATTCTGAAAAACTGATGTTTTGGTCTTCTAATTCCTGTAAAATAATTTTGAACACATTTTTTCCTTTATTTTTTTTCTTGAGCCTATGGTAATAGGTTACAACCTTACCGTCTAAAGGTTTTTGGTATAAATTCACGAGTGAAACCAAGTTTTCAAGGTTGTCCCCGAAACTTTTTAAATCAGCAACGATTTTGCGTAAGGCTTCATCATAGTTGCCATACTTTTGTACATAGTATTCAACCGCAGATTTTTCAGGTTTTTCAGTGGTGTAGGTTAAATATTGCTCCAATGACACTTCATTTCCATAGACTTCTCCTTTAGAACCTCTTTTCAAGTAAAATTCTTTGAATCGGCTTCTTCCGAATTTGTTGTTCAAATTATTGATGGTGAAAATCTTGTTCTGTTCCACTTTATTTAAAGAAAGTAAAGCTGCAATACGATCAAAATTGTCCTTAAACTTGGTCTGATCCAACAAAATGAAGGTATCAGAATTGTTGATGATGGAATCTTTTACCACTGCATTGCCAATAATATCATCGAGCTCCTGAGTTACCACGACAGCCTCTCCCCAAAATTTTCTTACGGTTTTGTAGAGATACAGAATATATCCTCCCATCAGTTTACTGGCAATGGCTTTCCACGCTTCTTCAATGATGAGTGTTTTCCTTCGGTCTTTACGGAGTCTCATTTTCTGAATGAAGGTGTCCATAATAATGAGCGTTACAATTGGAAAAAGCTTCGGATTGTCCTTTACATTGTCAATTTCAAAAACAATAAATGGTTCATCAAAAAGACTCTCGTCTGCTTTATTATTTAAGGTGGTTCCATATCTTCCGCCTTTGTAAAAGTCCTTCAGAACAAATAAGAAAGTACGCAGGTTGAATTCTTTTTCGTTGATTTTGTGCTTTTTATTGTTTAAGTAAACTGGTAGGAACCGGTCGCAATACTCATAGAATCCATTGAAAGAAAGTTCTTTTGCTACTAACTTTTCTTCGAGTTCCTTAATTTTTTTGATGATGGCTTTTCTAAAGGATTCGTTCCATTCTTCTGCAGATTTAGGTTGTCTAATGATTTCATTGGATTTGATGAGAATGAGTTGTGTATCGTTATAAATTTTTCGCTTTTCTTCATCATTTAAAGTTTCATACGCTTCATAGACTTTATAAAATTTTTCGCTGTCATAGTCAGGATTGTTCAGGTTTTTATCAGGATGATATTCGATAGCCAATTTTCGGAAGGCTTCTTTAATCTCATCAGATTTGGCATCGAATGCAATACCTAAAATATCATAATAGCTTCTTTGCTTAATGGCTTCATTCTCATATTCTGAAAATAAATCTTCTTCATGAATGTTATATTTATTCAGATAGAGAATCAATTCTTCCGAACTTTTATGTTCATACCACTCGGTTCCCGAATTGAAATACTGGTGATAATAAGACATCAACACATTGTCCAATATGGATTTTTGTGCGGATGACATCATCGCATCGGGACCTTGCCAAATCAAGAATATTAAATTGGTTAAAAACTCAATTTTCTCAATATTGAACTCTTCTTTATTCATCAGAAAAGGATTCATGGTAATGGGTTTTTCTTCAGTGTACTGAATGTATCTGCCTCCCTTATATTTGCAGGTTCCTGAATAGGAATCTCCCGTGTCCACAATAACCACATCATAATTGTACGTGAGATATTGTTCAATAATATTGTTCATCAGAAATGATTTCCCTGAACCTGAAGGTCCTAAAACAAACTTATTCCTATTGTTAATTCTTCCTGTTTTCATCGGTAAATCTGAAGGATCTACTTTTAGCGGAACTCCTTGTCTGTCCGTAAATCTCAAATAGAAGTTAGACTCTTCATTCACGGGGTAGCTTTCTTTAAAAAAAAAACACAAGGCCGCTTCGCTTGTCGTCATAAATAAATCAT
>CALFIE010000087.1 GCA_937876095.1 uncultured Flavobacteriales bacterium
AATAGGATTCCTCTTTCTCTTGCTTTCTTTAGCATTCCATGCACAAAATAATCGCTTTATGTACGATTACAAATTTGCAAAAGACATCAACAAAAAAGACACTCTGAAATCTGAACTGATGTATCTGGATGTCACCAAAGAAGGCAGCACATTCTACAGCCACGAGAAAATGGTACAAGATTCTACGATGAAAGCCGAGATCCAAAAACAAATTACAATGGGTTCTGGCAATATCAACGTCAAAAAATCTTTTAACAACCGTAGTTCTGTAAATTTTTCAGTCGATAAAGTCTATCCTAATTTTGAGACCAAACTACACACTTCTATTGGCAACAACCGATTTATTCTTAATAGCACTCCCGAAATGCAATGGAAAATTTTACCAGAAAAAGAAAAAATTGGAGAATACAATGTACAAAAAGCAACCACTGATTTTGGCGGTAGAATTTGGTTTGCTTGGTTTACAACCGAAATCCCAATTCAAGATGGCCCTTACAAATTTTCGGGATTACCTGGTTTGATTTTGAAAATGGAAGACCAAACCAAAACCCATATCTTTACTTTTGTAGGAAGCAAAAAACTGCAAACACAAAAATCAGATGAAAAAACAGATGACGAAATTTCTGCAGGACCAGGAAGTGGAATAGTAATGATTGGTGGAAGTGGCGGAAAAGAATTGCCAATCTCCGAAGAGAAATTCAAACAACTCTGGAAAGAATACGAAAACGATCCAGTGAAAGATATGCGACAAATGTTAGGCTCCGGAAACGTAAAACTCAAGCTGAATGTAAATGGCAAAGAAATGGAAGACAGCGGACAAATCCTCCGTGAAATGGAAGCCATGCAAAAAGAAGCCATAAAATCAGACAACAACAAACTAGAACCCGCTCTTTACAAATAGGTCTTGGAACAGAACAATTAATTATTTTGTTAGATTTTTTTCTTTTCAAAATTTCGCAGTATCTTTGAATCTATGAGTTATTTAACCGACCTGAAAAACATTCGTGCCTTTATTTTTGATGTAGATGGTGTATTTACAGATGGCAGCGTCTATCTAATGCCCGACAAAAGTATGTGCAGAGTCATGAACGTTCTAGATGGTTATGCTGTAGTAAAAGCACTAAAAAAAAATTATAAAATTGGCATTATTACAGGTGGAGACGATCCTATGGTTAGAAACCGATTTCACTATCTTGGTATCGAAGATTATTACGCCAAATCACTTCATAAAATTGCAGATTTTGAACATTTCAAAGCAAAATACAACTTGCAAAACAACGAAATTTTAATGATGGGAGATGATCTTCCTGATATTGCAATAATGCAAGAGGTTGGAATTTCTACTTGTCCAGAAAACGCAGTTCCCGAAGTTAAAGAAATAGCCAATTATATTGCTCCAGTTTTTGGCGGAAAAGGCGCTGTAAGACACGTAATAGAAATCGTGATGAAAGCGCAAGGAAATTGGAATATTGATGATGAAACCGCTTCTGTCTGATATGAAATTACTTCTTGGTTCTAATTCGCCTCGCAGAAAAGAATTACTGCAACAATTGGGTTACGAATTCTCGGTAGTATCTATTAATTGTGAAGAAGCGTATCCTGACAATTTATCTTCTGAAAAAATTGCTGGTTTTTTAGCAGAAAAAAAGGCGAATTTTTTCAGAAATTTAGAAAAAGATGAGGTTTTAATAACTGCAGATACAATTGTTGCGCTAGAAAACGAAATATTGGGTAAACCAAAGAATCAGGAACAAGCGCTAGAAATGCTGATGAAAATTTCAGGAAAAACACACCAAGTGTACACCGCAATTTCTTTCAAAAATTTGGAAAAAACCATCACTAAAACCGATGTTGCAGATGTTACTGTAGAAACAATTTCAGAAGAAGAAGCCTCGTTTTACATTTCAAAATACCAACCTTTTGATAAAGCTGGAAGTTATGGTATACAAGAATGGCTCGGAATGGCTAAAATCAATAGAATTGATGGTAGTTTCTACACTATTATGGGACTCCCAACTCATTTGGTTTACAATACACTTTCAGAATTGGAGTATATATCACTTTTTTAATTCAAAAAAATCATTAATTTTACAAAAATTAATCTGCCTGTTTCATAATAATTTGCAGATAAGTGAGTTATATATACACAATGAAAAAAAATTGGTCCTACTTTTTTTTGGCTCTTTTTGTGCTCTCTTGTTCTACTAGGAAAAAAGAGAACACCTCCTCTTTTATGAAAGGATTTTCAGCCTATTATAACACGCTTTTCAATGGTAAAGAAGCACTGGAATCAGAATTAACAAGTAGAACCAAAGCACACAAAGATAATTTCTACGGACCTTATTTACCCATTTTCACCTTTAAAGATTTACCTGCACAAGAAGACGACCAACCAAAACCTCTATTTAGTAATACCGAGAATATGGGACCTGGAGTTCCTGAGCAAAATGAAACACAAACAAAAAGCACAACTGCACTAGAAATAGCAGAAGCAAAAGCTTTGAAAGCCATTTCTAAATATTCTGTGTTGAAAAAAGGAGAAGAAAAAAACAGCCAAATGTTTGATGCCCATATTTTATTGGCACAATCTAGACTTTACCAAAACAAAACAGTAGAAGCATTAGATGCACTGAATTATATTTTCACGAATATGAAAAAAGATAAGCGACTACCTTTAGCAAAAATTTACGAAGGTCTAGCTTATACCAACCTGAAAAATTATTCTGAAGCCAATCGTATTTTTGCTGACCTGAAAAAAAATAAAATATCTTCTGATGACGCCAAATTATTAAGCGTTTTATATGCAGAAATGCTCTTAAAATCTGGGAATAAAGATCAAGCAATTAGCGAATTAGCTACTGCTTATGATTTGAACAAAAACCGAACTTTGCGCAGCAGAATTGCGTATTTACGAGGGCAAATCTTAGCTTCACAAGATAAAAATGTAGAAGCCAGAGAAAGTTTTGTTTCGGCATATAAAAATGCAGCAAATTTTGAATTTGAAGTAAAATCTCAAATAGAAATTGCCAAAACATTTTCTAGCAAAGATAATTTTGAAACCGGAAAAAAATACCTAGAAAACATCAGTAAAAAAGGAACCTATGATTCCCGAAAAAACGAATTTTACTTTGCTCTCGGATTGATGGCAAATAAAGCCGGAAAAAAAGACGAGGCAAGAATATATTTTGATAAAGCGCTTAAAGAAAAGGTTTCTGATTCCCAAATTCGTGGTTACACTTACGAAGAAATTGGCAAGTCTATGCTACAAAAAGACGATTACATAGGAGCAGGAGCATATTTTGATAGTGCGCTTGTTGCTATGACATATCAACCAGAGAAAACGAGATTGCAAGGCTTAACAACAAATATCAAGAAAATTTCGACTAATTTTTACCTCATCAAGAAAAACGATAGTATTTTGGCATTAACCAAAATGAATGACGCTCAAAGGAATTCGTTTTTTTCTAAGTACATTACCGATCTCAAAGCCAAAGAATCCAAAATAGAATTAGAAAGAAAACGTGAAGAGAGAAGCAAAGGTTTTGAGACTGGTGATTACAAAGCTAATTCTATTTTTGCAGGAAACAAAGATACATTTCAAGATTTCTCTGACAATTCAAACGGATCATTCTATTTCGGAAATCAAAATACCGTAACTAAAGGTAGTAGTTCTTTCAAACAAATTTGGGGAGATCGCGCTCTTGCAGACAATTGGCGATTTTCAGCAAAAACCAATTCTTTACAAGACCTGAAAGATGTTGCAATGGGAACCACTTCAACGCCAAATCCAAGACGTTTCGAGCCGAGTTTTTATATAGAAAAAATCCCGACTGATGCAGCGTTTCTTGCTGGTCTTAAAAAAGATAGAGACACCGCATCTCTTGGATTGGGTAGAATGTATGACAACTTTTTTGCGAACACTCCACTTGCAACCAAAACACTCTATGATTTGGTAGATGTAAATCCAGTAGAAGACGTGAAATTGCAAGCGTTGTATCATATTTTCTATATGAATTATGAGAAAAATCCAACAGCGGCAGAACGTGCCAAAAACATTTTGATTAATGATTATCCGTATACTTCCTACGCTGAGTTTGCAAGAAATCCAAGAAACAAAGTTTTTACCAAATCATCTGAAGAAGCAGAAAAAGCATACAGAGATGCTTATGATTTGTATAAGAATGAAAAATACAATGATTCTAAAAATTTGATTGATGTGACAATTGCAAAATATCCTAAAGATGTTTTGGTACCAAAATTTGCACTTCTGAACGCATTTAATTCCGGGAAAACTTCGGGAAAAGAAGTAATGATTTTACAACTGGAACAAATTGCGCTGAATTATGGTAAAACAGATGAAGGGAAAAAAGCAAAAGACATGTTAAATTATCTGAAAAGTGAAGTACATGTTCAACTGACTGATGCTAAAGGAAACGTAATTTCTGATCCAAAAAACCCTACTCCTCAGGTTGAACAAGGAGTCCCTACTATTGAGGAAGTTAATAATTTACAAATACAGCAAGAGGAACAAATGAAGAGAGAAGAATTAGAGATGAACAGAAAAATGAATAGTAAAACTGAAGACGTCCCTCCAAAAAGACCAACACAAGATCATTAAACATTCTATGTTGTTTTCTTTTTCACGCCCTGAAATTCTTTTAAATAAAAAGGCTCAAAATAAGCCATATCCTCAAAATCTTGTCGGTTGAATTTTTCAACCGATTTTTTTATTAAATATTTTGCCGATGGAAAAACTTTTTCGTTGAACTCTGCACTTGAAATTTTCAAAATTTCCTGTGCTTTTTTTGCGCCATCTCCTAAAAAAAGCACTTTTTTCCCTTCAAATTCATTAAAAGAAGTTTCATCTAGAATTTTTGCTTCAGTCTCCGAAATTATTTCGCCCGAATTTCCATCGAAAACAGCGCAATACACCTCCATTCTTCTTGCATCGATTAATGGGATAATATAGTCGTAGTTTTGTCCTAAAAACGGCTCTATCATCGTTTCTAAAGAATTTACGGCAATCAACGGAATTTGTAACCCGAAACAAAAACCTTTTGCAGAAGCTGCCCCAATTCTAAGTCCGGTGTAAGAACCAGGACCTTTTCCTAGAGAAACTGCATCTATATCTTGTAAAGAAATTTCTGCACCTTCAAGTGCCCATTCTACAAAAGTGTGCAATGATTCTGACTGTTTATAGTTTTCTGAAACTTCTTCGCAAAGACATAATAATTCTTCACCATCAGAAATGGCAACAGAACAGTTTTTGGAAGAGGTTTCGAGGTGGAGGATTTTCATTGTAAAAATTTGAAGATGTGTTAATTTGAAAATTTTCACAAAGATAGGTTACATTTTCAAATCTTCAAATGTGCACATTTTCAAATTATTTTCTAAAAATTGTCCTCGGTTCGGCTTGTGCTTTTGGATAGATGCACAATTCGGCAATAGAAACACGATCTGGTGCATTCACACAATAGCTTACTGCATCTGCAATATCTTCTGGTATCAAAGGTTCGTAACCTGCATAAACTGTTGCTGCGCGTTCTTCATCTCCTTTAAATCTAATTTTTGAAAAATCGGTTTCTACAGCACCTGGTTGTATATTGGTTACTTTGATTCCAAATTCGGTAAGTTCTAATCGCATTCCTTCGGAAATTACGTCAACTGCACGTTTAGAAGCACAATATACCACTCCATTTGCATACGTTTGTCTGGCTGCAACCGATGAAATATTGATGATATGACCAGATTTTTGAGCTTTCATTATCGGAATTATTAATTTAGAAACGTAGAGTAGTCCTTTCACATTTCCGTCCATCATTGCATCCCAATCTTCGAGATTTCCTTCGGAAATAGGTTCTAAACCATGTGCATTTCCGGCATTGTTTACCAAAACATCTATTTTTTGAACGTTTTTTGGCAAAGATTTTATTGCGGTTTCTACCTCATCAAAATTTCTGACATCAAAGACCAAAGAAAAAACTTCAGTTTTTTGGGAAAGTTCGTTTTTCAAATTTTCTAAAACGTCTTTTCTTCTTCCACAAATGATGAGTCTATATCCTTGCTTTGCGAATTGCTCAGCAATTGCTTTCCCAATTCCGGAAGTTGCTCCGGTTATTAAAATGGTTCTTTTCATTAATTAAAAAAATTAGTGCATTCCTCCAAGATTAAGGGTGCTTAAAATAATTCCACAAACTCCTGCTCCGATTACCAACATAATTACAGAAGCAATAGTAAGCCTTATTCCTCGTTTTTTTGTTTCTGGGTTATTTGCTGCAATTAGTGTAATAATTCCTACAAGAAATAGCACTATTACCGCAACCCAATAAAGTATCAGAAGAATCAACATATTTTTATTAAATTATTATAAACCAAAAATTCCTGTAGTGGAGCACATTCCAAAGCCAATAATTAAACAGATTATTAGATAAATTGCAAAGTTAATTTTTTGTTCTCTGCTTAAATTATTAATTCTAAAATAATTTATAATTCCACCTAATGCAAAAAGAAACGCTATTATTCCCAAAATGCCATAATATAAGATTACGTATTGTTGATTATAAGATTTAATCAATAAATAAGTTAATAAAACCGAATTGAGCACAAATACAATAAGGTTTATTTTTACGTTCTTTTTCTTAATGTATAAATTAAAAACACAAACAAAGAAAACAATTGGTGAAGCCAAGAATAAAATTGATAATAAATAATTCATAAATTGTATATTTTGAAAAAAAACTCAATGTGTTCAGTCAAACATAAGCAAATTAATTCCCTCCTCTAATTTATAATAAGCTATTCTTTTCTACATTAATGTTATGAACAAACAACTCTTTATCAAACTTTTATTTGCTCTCTGATTTCATCAATTTTATGATCTCTATAAAACAAATTCATCGTTTCGAAAGGAATCATTTTATACTGATTGCTTACAATATGTACACAAGATTTTTTCACGGCTCTTACATCAAAATCATAGCAGTCCATAAAATTCATAATAATGATTCTGAACAAATTGCTGTAACTCAGATTTTCGCCTTTTACTCGTGGTAAACAACACATCAGATCCCCGAATTCATCTTCAGCACAATCTACAGAAGTTCCGGTGGAGAACAGTTTCAGCATATGTTCTTTTATCTGTTCATCGTGCTCGTAAACAATCGTGCTTCTTGCATTATTCAGGATTTCTTCTGGACTGATGTACCTCGTCATTGGTACAATTTCTTCGCCATTTTCTGTAGGCATTTTCAGTGCATAAGCCATACACAAAGCATCTGGATTGCAAGGAACCGGAATTAAATCTTCTGCGGTGAAAACTGGAGATTGCTCTAAAATTTTTCTGCGGACTTCGGTCAACGTAATTTTCTGTGTTGCCACATCGAAATCCTCATTTCTACCTGCAACTTGAGTTGGCTGAAAGGTAACTCCACGCACACACTTTTGTTTCAACGCAAAATCCAGAATTTCGCCAATTTCATCTTCGTTTTTACCTTTTTGAAGCACTACCACTAATGTCGTAGAAAGATTGAATTTATTAAGATTTTCGATGGCTTTTTTGCGAACATCGGTAACATCTTCGCCACGTAAATCCATCAAAACATCTTTTCTAAAACTGTCAAACTGCAAATAAATCTCGAAATCGGGCATATACGAAGCCAATTTTTCTACAAAATCTACATCTTTAGCAATCCTAATTCCGTTGGTATTCAACATCAGATGTTTGATTGGTTTGGATTTTGCCAAATCTAAAATTTCAAAAATTTGAGGATGAACCGTAGGTTCTCCTCCCGAAATTTGCACGACATCTGGTTCTCCCTCGTTTTCAACAATCACATCGAACATTCTGTTGATTTCTTCTAACGTTCTGTGATTTCCGTAATTCGGACCTGAATTGGCATAACAAGTAGGGCATTTCATATTGCAACGGTCGGTAATTTCTACTATAGAAAGGCAAGAGTGTTGCTCGTGATCGGTACACAAACCACAATCATACGGACAACCAAAATGCACTTTGGTATTGAATTTTTGTGGCATTTCAGATTGCTTGTTGTAGTTGCGGATTTGTTTGTAATAATCGATATCGTCTGCAATCATCACTTCGGAGTCGCCGTGTTCTTTGCAGTGTTTCAGCATC
Organism: uncultured Flavobacteriales bacterium; assembly: GCA_937876095.1. GTDB lineage: Bacteria > Bacteroidota > Bacteroidia > Flavobacteriales > Weeksellaceae > CALFIE01. The sequence continues at coordinate 8,135 of CALFIE010000087.1, forward strand.
CACACTTTTTGATCGCGGAACACAATTTTGGTGTCAATCGTCTGCAAACATTCTGGGCAAAGACTTTTGGTATAATCGTAGTAAATGTATGGTCGTGTTTTGTGCATATAAGTATTAGTTTTTTTTGAAAATTCTAACAAAAAATTTCCAATAATAAAGATAAATAAAAATCGCGCACCACTGAATAATGCTTAATCCAAAAAATATTTCATAGTGTGGTTTCAGAAATTCCATGAAAAACCGAAATCCAAAATACAACAGCATAAAAATTTTGAAAGCATCTCCTGACTGGTAATTTTTAGGCAATTTTTTGAAAAACCAACTGAAATATATAAAAAGTACCACCAAAAAAACCATTTCGTACAACATAATTGGGTGGCGAAGTTTACCGTCGCCTAAATCTATTCCGGTGAAAAAAGTGGTTTCTATACCGTGAGTTGGTTCTGCAATTCCCATAGAGAAACAGCCAATTCTACCGATAAACAATGCCAAAATAATGGGCAACACATACAAATCTCCCGAAGATTTTTTTTCATTAATGAAAATTTTGGTGATTTCTACGCCAATCAATCCACCTAAAAATCCGCCTAAAACTGTTTTGTTGGCATAAAATTTCAGCCAGGAAAAATCCTGAAAAAAATCTTTGATTTCAAATGCAGCAACAATTCTGGAACCCAACAAAGCGCCAATCATTGCGCCCAACATAATCCAAAGCCGATTAGAATCGGTAATAGAATCAGTAGATTTTTTCCGAAGGAAATAATAATAGCGCACTCCAACTATGAAAGCCAAGGTTTCAAAAATAAAATGGAGGTAAAAAGTTTCGCCAAAAAGCGTGATTTGCCAAGGAAGATTCATCTAATTTGCGTCTATTGCTTCAAAAGCGTCTTCAATATGCGTGATTTGTAATTTCCCGGATTCGTCGGGAAGTACGGTGATGATATCGAACTGGACTTCTTTTTCTATATTTTGTGTTTTCATAAATTCGTCGGTTGCAGAAACAATCAGCCGGATTTTCTTTTTGGTAACTGCTTCTTGTGGTTCCAAAAAAACATCGGTGCTTCTTGCTTTTACTTCTACTACCACAATTTTATCTTGATATTCGGTAATAATATCTACTTCTGCCTTCTGGAAACGGAAATTTTTAACCAAAATTTTGTAGCCTTTTTCTGCTAAAAAATTTTGCGCCAATTCTTCTGCCAATTTACCGAATTCGTTATGTTCTGCCATCATGTTGCGAGTTGAGATACGAGTTTTTTTACTTAACAATCATTATTTTCATAATTCATTTGGTCATATTTATCATCATACGATTTTGCTTCTGCAGCGGTAAGATTTTGCAATTTGAACTCCACTTTCAGTTGCTTTTTAGAATCAGGGCTAATCCAAATTCCTGAAAAAACATCTTTTTGTTTACTCAAAATAAGTGCTCCAGTAAAAGAATATTCTACCAATATAAATTGGTTTTTGTCGTTTTTTGTAATTTCTAATTGCAGCCAATTGCTTACTTTGTCGTATTTATACATTCCGGAATAGTTCAGTTCTGCGGTACATTGGTTGTCTTCTGATTTTAAATACAATGTTACCGGTCTAGAATCTACAAATCCTTTGTACAAATACCGCTTCACATTTTGTGCTTGCAAAAACAGTTGTAAAAAGAGAAAAAGGAGGAGAAAGAGTTTTTTCATTATTTCAAATTTTGTGTTGGATTAAATAAATGAGAGTTTTCACGATGAGAGATACGAACTTCGTGATTATTGTTGATAGAAATTTTTTTTTACCTTTTTCTTTGCCTCTTCCTAAAACTCAACCTTCACCTTTTCCTCAACCTGTATTTTCACTTTTCCACCAATAATCAGCGGTCTGTTATCGAAAATATGTCCGTTTGGAAAGCCAAAAAGAGTAGGGAAGTCGTATTTCTGTAATCTTTGAGAGATAATTTCATAGGCAAACTCATCAAAACTGGCTTCGTAATTTTTGTTGTCTTTTTCGTCGCCCATATTCGTCATTCCACCAATGATAAGTCCTTTTATTTTCCTGAAAACGCCTGCTAAATCGAGGCTCATCAACATTCTGTCGAGCGCATAAAAATTCTCACCAATGTCTTCTATGAAAAGGATTTTATCTTTAAAATTAAAAGAATAATTCGTGCCTAAAAGTGCGTAAATAAGGGCAAGATTTCCACCAACCAATTCGCCTTCTGCAACCCCGTTTTTGTTGAATGCGTGCTTTTCTAAAGAATATTTCAGAGGTTTTCCTTCAAAAATTTTGAAAATGTTGTCGTAACCTTCTTCTGAAACGCCAAAACTCGCTGTTTTGATGGTTTGTCCGTGGATAGAAGCAAAACCGTTCCTCAATAAAAAACTTTGTATCACGGTGTTATCGGAATAACCAATGTACCATTTCGGATTTTTTCTAAAATTTTGCAAACGCAAATGTCGCAACAGGTGTTGACAACCATAACCTCCTCTTGAAGCCCAAATTGCAGAAATTTCATCATCATTTAAAGCCCAATTCAAGTCGTGGATTCGCTCTTTTTCGGTTCCGGAATAGTTGTAGCCGTTCACAAATTTCCCAAGAAGATGTTTGCCAAAAACCGGTTCGTATCCTTTGGATTTTACTAAAGATAAGGTCTTTTCTAGCGCTGATTCTTCTACAAAACCTGCTGGTGAAATGATGGCGATTTTTGCTCCTTTTTTTAAGGTTTCTGGTAAAATTATTTGCTTCATTTGGGTTTAGATTGATGTCTTTCTTCTATCACTTTTTCTTTGTCGATTCCGTGTCGTTCCAGATTTCGGTCGAGTTGGTTGAATTTTTTGAAACTTTGCAGAAATATCAACACACTGAAAATCATCAAAATAACTCCTACAAATTTCCTGATTTTGTTGGCTAATTGCTCTGTTAATTTCTCGTGGAACTGTTTAGCCAAATATATTTTGAGCAAATCTACCAACAAATAGGTTGCGATTACGATCACAATGTAAAGAAAAAATTCATTGAACTTCGGGTACGAATTGCGCACCGAAATTACGGTAACCAACCAGAATAAAACCACGCCAATATTCAGAATATTGAGCAAAAAACCATTGACAAAAGTTTTGAAATAATTTTGATTGATGATTTTATCTTCGTTTTGTAGGTGCATTTTAGTTTTAGAAACCATCATATAAATGGCATAAATGAAAATAATGAATGCCGTAATTCTATAAAATTCGGGATGTTTATCTATAAGATATACCAAATCTCCACTCCCAAAATACGCGGCAACTATGCACAAAATATCTGCAGAAATTACTCCTAAATCTAATGCTAAAGCGTGTTTCGGACCTCGTGAAAAACTGGTTTCAATCAATAAGAAAAAGATGGGTCCTATGAAAACCAAACTGAGCAGTAATCCTAAACCAATCGCAGAAAATATGAGTCCAAGCATTTTTTATAGGGTGTGTTTTGGTTTTTGCAACATAGAATTCCAACTATTAATTAATACAAAAATACATTTTAGATTTTAATTACTCCACAATTTTAAAATCCAATTGTTTGGCTACCAAATTTGCTTTTACGACTTTTATTTTGATACGGTCTCCTAATTGATAAGTATTGCCTGTTCTTTTGCCGATTATAGAATGTGATTTCTGATCGTGGAAGTAGGAATCATCCATCAAATCTCGTAATTTGATCATTCCTTCTGCTCCGTTTTCTGGGATTTCTACCCAAAATCCGTATTCTGCAACTCCCGAAATTACGCCTTCAAAAATTTCTCCCAAATGTTTCTCCATAAATTTCACTTGCATAAATTTGATGGAATCTCTTTCTGCATCTGCAGCAAGACGTTCCATATCACTGCAATGTTTGGCTTTTTCCTGAATTTCTTCTCTGTACGGAGATTTTCCTTTGTCTAGGTAATGCTGCAACAATCTATGTGCAATAAGATCGGGATATCTACGAATTGGCGAGGTAAAATGTGAGTAATGATCAAAACCAAGACCGTAATGTCCTACATTTTCAGTAGAATAAACGGCTTTGCTCATACTTCGCATTGCCAAAGTTTCAATCATATTTTCTTCGCCTTTTCCTTTCACATCTTGCAATAATTTATTCATAGATTCGGCTACTTTTTTGGTATTTGCCAAATTGAGTTTGTAGCCAAAAGTGGCCACAAAATCCTTTAGAGCCAATAATTTGGTAGGATCTGGATCATCGTGAATCCTATAAATAAAGGTGTTGTTGGTAATTTCCCCACGTTTGTTGAGTGATACAAATTCGGAGACTTTTCGGTTTGCCAAAAGCATAAATTCTTCGATCAAATGATTAGAATCTTTCGAAATTTTGAAATACACACCAATTGGTTCGCTGTTTTCGTCTAAATTGAAACGAACTTCGCTTCTATCAAAGGTAATTGCGCCATTTTTGATGCGGTCTTTGCGTAAAATTTTAGCCAATTTATCTAACTCCAAAATTTCTTTTGCCAAATCTCCTTTTCCTGTTTCTATGCGTTCTTGCGCTTCTTCGTAAGTAAATCTACGGGCAGAATGTATCACGGTTCTACCGAACCATTGTTTCAAAATTTCGGCTTTATCGTTCAATTCAAAAACGGCAGAAAATGTGTATTTGTCTTCGTTTGGTCGCAAACTGCAGACATCATTACTCAAAACTTCGGGCAACATAGGAACCACTCTATCAACCAAATACACCGAAGTTGCTCTTTTGTACGCTTCTTCATCAAGCAAAGTTCCGGGTTTCACGTAGTGTGAAACGTCTGCAATATGAACACCGATTTCCCAATTTCCGTTTTCTAATTTTTCTAAAGAAAGAGCATCATCAAAATCTTTGGCATCTTTTGGATCGATGGTAAAAGTGAGGGTTTTGCGCATATCTCTGCGGTTTTTCACTTCTGCTGCGGTAATTTTTCGGTTGATTTTGTCGGCTTCTTGTTCTACTTCTGCTGGAAACTGATATGGTAAACCATATTGCGCAAGTATGGAGTGGATTTCGGTCTCGTGTTCGCCTGATTTGCCGAGAACTTGGGTAATTTCACCGTCTGGATTTTTAGAATTTTCTTCCCAACCTAACATTTTCACCACGACTTTGTCGCCATCTTCGGCGCCATTTATTTTTTGTCTTGGAATGAAAATATCATTGTTCATCTGCTTTTTATCTACGATTACGAAGCCAAAATCTTTCTCTTTAATGAACTGAAAAGTCCCAACAAATGTATCATTTGCTCTTTCTAAAACCTCCAAAACGGAGCCCTCTAATTTTTTACCTTTGAAATGGTAGGTTACTATAAGCACTTTGTCGCCTTGCAAAGCGTCTTTTACGTTTTTCTGATGTATGAAAATATCGTCTTCTATACCTTCTACTGTTACATACGCGTTTCCGTTGGTTGCAAAATCTATAATTCCAGTAAGTGTATCTGAAATCTGTAGGTTTACCATATATTTCAGCTTGTCGGTTTCTATAATTTTGTTTTCTGCACGCAACTTATGGAGTGCTTGAATTACCAATTCTCTTTGGCGCGGATTTATATAATCTATACCATCTGCAATCTGTTTATAATTGTAGATTTTAGACGATTTTTTGTTCATAAAACGAAGAATTAACTTGCCGATTTCCCGTAGTTTATGTTCGTTTTTTTGTGATTTATGAGGTTGTTTCATTTACTTTTTTTCGGGGATGAGTTTTATAAAAAACTTAATCAAAAATTATTATTTAATTTAAATGCACGAAATCTTCTCCACTCTTTTCTCGTGTCTACCTCCTTCGAAAGCAGTTTCTAAGAATTTTTTGACAATTTCAAGTGCTAGTTCTTTGGCAATAAATCTTGCAGGTAATGCAACCATATTGCAGTTGTTGTGTTGTCTTGCTAATTCTGCCAATTCGGGCATCCAACAAAGTGCACAACGGATTTTTTGGTGTTTGTTGGCGGTAAGTTGTACACCTTGTCCACTTCCACAAATTAGGATTCCTATTTCGTTTTCTCCGTTTTCTATAGAAGTTGCAGCAGGATGTACAAAATCTGGGTAATCTACAGAATCAGTAGAGTAGGTGCCAAAATCCTGAATTTCGTAGTGGTCTTTTAGTTGATTTTTTATAAATTCTTTGTATTCAAAACCAGCGTGGTCGCAAGCAATGGCTATTTTTTTCATTTTTCAAAATACTTTATAGATTCTTACAAATTTAACATTTATCTAGGTTATCCACATTACATTTTGTTTATATTGATAAAATTAATTTTTTAAAATAGTAAAAATGAGTGTCTTGCAAAAATACAAGTAAGTTAACAAACTGACATAGCAGCAATTAACAATTGGTGAAATAGGGTGTTGAAATCAACCAAAATTGATGTGGAAAACTCGGTTGAAGTTTCCCTTTTTTTATCGGAAATTATTGTCTATAGCATTTACTTTTTGGTAATACAATACAAAAGATGTGGGAATTTTTAGGGGTAATTTCTGCAAGTTCTCCATAGTGAAATTCTTAATATCACAAATGATTTTACTTATACACAAATGTTAATAAAATTAAAAAAAGTATAACAATCAATCACTTACATTGTGAACTAAATATGAACATGATTACAACGGAATGTTACTAAATAATACCAAAAAACTTATGAGCATTACCAACATCACTCTACAACAAGCAATATTTTCTTTTTATTAATTAAAAAAAATTGTTGATTATCTATTGTTGATTCGGTTGTGGAAATTTTTGAGAAGATTTTTATTTTTTCCGCTTTATAAAACGTAATTTTGTAATGCAAATTTCAAACCAAAAATTTTTATGAAAACCATTAATGATTTTAATTTCAAAGACAAGAAAGCCTTAGTAAGAGTCGATTTCAATGTTCCGCAAGATGCAGATCTGAATGTGACTGATAATACCAGAATTGTTGCTGTAAAACCAACCATAGATAAAATTCTGAGTGATGGTGGTTCTGTAGTTATTATGACTCATCTTGGTAGACCAAAAGGTAAAGTTAGTGATCAGTTTTCATTAAAGCATATCATTCCTGAAATTGAAAAAGTATTAGGAAAATCTGTAAAGTTTGCTTCTGATTGTATTGGTGATGATGCGGTGAATTTATCAGCAAATCTTCAACCAGGTGAAATATTATTATTAGAAAATCTACGATTTTATAACGAAGAAGCAGCAGGAGACAAAGATTTTGCAGAAAAATTATCAAAATTGGGAGATGCTTATGTGAATGATGCTTTTGGTACTGCACACAGAGCTCACGCTTCTACTGCAGTAATTGCAGAATATTTTCCTTCAACTAAATTTTTCGGTTTACTGATGGCAAAAGAATTAGAAGCTATAGATAAAGTACTTAGAAGTGGTGAAAAACCAGTTACCGCAATTTTGGGTGGTTCAAAAGTTTCTACCAAAATTACGATTATCGAGAATATTTTACCAGCAGTTGATAACTTGATTATTGGGGGTGGAATGTCTTTTACTTTTGTAAAAGCATTGGGAGGAAATATTGGAACCTCCCTTTTAGAAGCTGATAAAATGGATTTGGCTATAGAAATTTTAGAGAAAGCAAAACAACACAATGTACAAGTTTATTTACCTGTAGATGCTATTATTTCTGATAATTTTAGCAATGATGCCAATAAACAAGAAGTAGATATTTACCAGATTCCTGAAAATTGGATGGGGATGGATGCAGGTATAAAATCACAAGAATTATTTAATGATGTGATTTTGAATTCCAGAACTATTCTTTGGAATGGACCAATTGGTGTTTTCGAAATGGATAATTTTGCAGGAGGAACTAAAGCTTTAGGCGACAGTATTTATGAAGCAACCAAGTTAGGAGCATTTTCTTTAGTTGGAGGTGGAGATTCTGTTGCTTTTGTGAAACAAAATGGTTACGAAGATAAAGTTTCTTATGTTTCTACAGGAGGAGGAGCAATGCTGGAATCTTTGGAAGGTTTGGAATTGCCTGGAGTGAAAGCAATAAATAAATAAACTAAATTTATTTTTATTAAAAAAAGTTCATGAATTTTCATGAACTTTTTTTTGTTGGTTAATTTTCCTTTTTCATTAAAAATTTTAAAAAATTGACGAGAATTTGACCTTCAGAATTACCCCAAATTTCTTATTTCTCAATTTTTCTGATAATATATATCAAACTGGAAAATTCGCCCGATTTTGATGCTTTTATGTTAGAAATCGCTCCGTGAATGCCACCAAAAAACCAAAAAAGAGGGTTTTTCTTATATTTTTCGCTCAACGTAGAAATATAGTAAGAGTCGAGTAGGAGTGGTTTTATTTTTTCTAATTTCCAATTTTGGTTGTTCATTAGTTTTTCCATTCCTGATTTTGAGAAATGAAAAATATGTCGAGGAACATCATAAGCTGCCCAAAATTCTTTGTAATATTTTGCATCATACGAAGTATGATTAGGAACTGCTATTATTAAACAACCATTTAATTTTAGTTTTTGATGAAAGAGAGAAAGCATTTCACTTTGATTTTCTATGTGCTCAAAAACGTGCCACATTGTAATTACGTCTATACTTTCGTTTTTAATTTCATTAAGATTAGTAATGAATTTTGTTTTAGAAGTTTTTAGTTGTGCCGCATTTCTAGCAATATCATTTGGTTCTAATCCGAAAGTTTCTACATCTTTTTCTATCTGTTTAATAAATTCACCTGCACCACAACCGTAATCTAAAACTCGTGGATATTCATTACTTTTTGTTTCTTGTAAGATTTTATTAGTTTCTGCAATTACAATATTTCTTTTGTAATTGAGATTAAAAGACTGTAAAAATTTGTACAATTTTTGTTTGAGAGATCCAGTATCTTGGTGGTGTGAAATATAATCTTCGCTTTCGTAATATTTATCAATATTTTCAGGAATAGGAGTGGTTTTAAGAATACCATTAATTTCGGTTTCTTGTATTTCAAAAATTTCTTGTGATAAGAAATGGTCTTTTATTTTCATATTAGATGTAAAATGTATAATGTAAAAAGTACAATGTACAATCAAACTTCATATTGTATTTTTTAAATGTTTCACGTGAAACATTATTTTAAATAAATTAATAAAACGTTGATATCAGAAGGAGAAACCCCAGAAATTCTGGAAGCTTGTGCAATTGTTTTTGGTTGAATTTTGGTAAATTTCTGTCTGGCTTCAGTAGAAATGGAGTTGAGTTTGCTATAATCAAAATCTTCTGGTATTTTGATGGTTTCAAGACGAAGAAGTTTTGCAACGTTTTCACGCTCTTTATCTATATATCCTTTGTATTTGATGTTGATTTCTGCTTGTTCTCTTTCTTCTTCATTGTATTGTGAAGATTTATCTTTTATAATATCTATTTCTTCTAATTTTTCCAAGCTCATATTTGGTCTTGTTAGGAAATGTGCTGCTCTGTACGACTGATCTACAGGAGAGGATTCTATACTTTCTAAAATAGGATTAATGACTGCTGGTTTTAGAGAAGTTTCTTTAAGGAAGGTTTCTAATTCGGTAGATTTTTTAATTTTTTCTTCTACTTTTCTTAATCGTTCTTCCTTTGCTAGTCCTAATTTGAATGATTTTTCTGTTAATCTAACATCTGCATTGTCTTGACGGAGAAGTAGTCTGTATTCTGCTCTAGAAGTAAACATACGATATGGTTCTTCTGTACCTTTTGTGATGAGATCATCTATAAGAACTCCGATATATGCTTCGTCTCTGTTTAAAATAAATTCAGGTTTTTCATGAACTTTATTATGAGCATTTATTCCAGCCATTAAACCTTGTCCTGCTGCTTCTTCGTAACCAGTAGTTCCATTTATTTGACCAGCAAAATATAGGTTTTCAATTAATTTTGTTTCTAAAGTATGTTTGAGTTGAGTAGGAGGGAAGTAGTCATATTCTATAGCATAACCTGGTCTAAAAATTTTAGCTTTTTCAAAACCTGGAACGTGTTGTAATGCAAGTAATTGAACTTCCTCAGGTAAAGAAGAACTGAAACCATTTACATACACTTCTACGGTTTTCCAACCTTCTGGTTCAGCAAATAATTGGTGGCGATTTCTCTCTGCAAATCTGTTTATTTTATCTTCAATACTTGGACAATATCGCGGTCCTATACTTTGTATTGTACCATTAAACATCGGAGATTTTTCAAATCCTGTTTTCAAAATTTCGTGAACATTATCGTTGGTATAAGTGATATAGCAACTACGTTGATTGGTTAATTTTGGGGTATCTAAATAGGAAAATTTCTGCGGATTTTCGTCGCCTTTTTGTTCTTCCATCTTGCTATAATCCAATGTTCTACCATCTACACGAACAGGAGTTCCTGTCTTCATTCTACCAGAATCAAAACCCAAGTCTACTAGTTGTTCTGTAATACCAAATGCTTTAGGTTCTCCCATTCTTCCACCTCCTAATTGTTTTTCACCAACGTGAATTAGACCATTTAGGAAAGTACCATTGGTTAATACTACCGATTTTCCTTTGATTTCTACACCAAGAGAGGTAACTACACCTTCAATTTTTCCATTATTTATGTTAAGAGATTTAACCATATCCTGAAAAAAATCAAGATTTGGAGTATTTTCTAGTGCAAAACGCCATTCTTCTGCAAATTTCATACGATCGTTTTGTGTTCTAGGTGACCACATTGCAGGTCCTTTTGATAAATTTAGCATTTTGAATTGTATTGCAGAATTGTCTGCAATAATACCAGAATAACCACCTAAAGCATCAATTTCTCTTACAATTTGTCCTTTTGCGATTCCTCCCATTGCTGGATTACAAGACATTTGACCAATGGTTTGCATATTCATCGTAACCAAAATAGTTTTAGAACCTAAATTGGCAGCAGCAGCAGCAGCTTCGCAACCAGCGTGACCTGCTCCTACTACAATAACATCGTATATTTCGTTAAATAACATATTCTAAAAAATTAAAAATGTTTCACGTGAAACATTTTCTAAGTTTATATTAAAAATTTCAGAAGATTATAGTTTTATTTTATTTAAAAAATTAATTTTCTATCCATTTCTGAAGATAGAAATCTTCTTTTTTTCGCATTTCTGCCTGTTGTATTTCAGATTTATCTTGATATCCGCACAAATGTAAAATTCCGTGTGCTAAAACTCTTCGTAATTCTTCTTCCAAATTGGTAGAAAGTTCTATTGAATTGTCTGAAATTCGCGGCAAAGATACAAAAATATCACCTGAAATTATTTTACCTTGTACATAATCAAAAGTGATGATGTCTGTATAATAATTGTGCTGTAAATAGTCTTGATTTATTTTTAATAAAAAATCATCATTACAAAAAATATAATTGATGGTGCCAAGTTTTTTACCTTCTGCTAAAATGATATTTTCTAACCAATTTTGGTAAATAGAGAAGTTTTGTTCGGTAATATTTTCAAAGAAAAAATGTATCATATCTAAAACCAATGACCAAGTACTACAGAGAATATTCCTTTTTTGTTATCCAATGCTTGGCTGTAATTTAATTTAATTTGTCCGAAAGGTGATTTGTATGCTGCTGTAATTCCTACAGAGCTGTAATTTATTTTGAGCATTTCAACTACGCTTATTTTTTCAAATAAATTGGCAATGTTGAAATTAGCAATTAGAAAGTAATTTTTCAGAAAGTTAATTTGCAATTCGTTACTCGCTAATATCATGTTTTGATTTTTCTCTTGACCTAATTGATAGCCGCTGAAATGGATGAAATTTCCTAAATTTTGTTCGAATATTCCGCCCAAATTATAGTAATACTCATTTGGTAAGTTCTCTCCTAATGTGAAACCACCAAATAAATTAAGTCTATTGGTAATGTTTTTAGAAATAGGAAAATTGAGTCTCACATCGCCTTTTGCTTGTATAATTTTGTTTTCGGTATCTGGACTCAATAAATTAAGTATTTTACCTTCGGTATTTATCAATATTCCGGAAGTAGGGAAATCTTTATCGTTTTGTGTATCTGTTTTAATGAAAAAATACGGATTAATATATTTATCATAAGTAGTTGTAAAAGAAGAAAAATTCTTGATTTCAAAATAATCTAGACTTACACCACCACCAATTGCATATTTATCTTTTGAAATAGATTGCGTGTAAACTTCGTTTCTAAACCATTTGATATTTTCTTGATCTTCAAAATTTTTATTTTTAATATTGAAATTCATACCAGAAGCATAAATTCCGAAGCCAGGAATGTAACCATTATCTATAAAATAATTGAAATAATACCGTGGTTTATCTCCCAAAATTACATCCAGAGAAATTGTAGAATTTTTAAAAAACAATCTTTTTGCAGTGAAATTTAGCAATAATCCTGATTTGAAAATCTCATCGTAATGTAAACCAAATTTTAGAAAAAATCTGGTATCATTCTCATTTACAGAAATTTTCAAAATATTTTTATCTTCTTTTTGTACAATTTCATAATTCACCAATTCATAATTATTGGTCGCATATAATTTATCCACCATTTTGTTGATGGCTCCATATGATTGAATAGATGGGAGTTTCAAATTCATTTTACCGAGAACATAATCTTTATTGTAAATTTTGTTGTTAAGTAATTCGATTTCATCTATTTTATACACGCTAGAAAACACAGAATTGAAGGGAGCTCTAAGCAAAGAGTCTTTTCTTTTAGGTAATTTATTTAGTATATCTGCATATTTTAGTGATTCACGATAACCAGAATCCAAAATTTCTTTTTTTGCATCATAACTTGTGGCTGTTTTGCCAGTTAAATCAGGTTTTATATTGATGTCGGTATATTGTAATTGGTTTTTGGTTTCCTTTTGTATATTGTAATCTACCACTTGATTTAGTATATCTATCGCAGAATTTAGTTGGTCTCGTTTCGCTAATCCTTGACTAAGATCTACCCCAATAATTAGATCTATGTTTCTGTCTTTAAGTGGTTTAGAAGGATAATTTATGGTCACGGCTCCATCTATATACAAACTGTCGCCAATTTTTACGGGATCTATAAGCGAGGGAAACGCCGAACTCGCTAAGATTGATTGTGAAAGATCTCCATTTTCAAAAATTTTGATATTTCCTGTTTCTAAATTGGTTGCAATACATAAAAAAGGAATAGGTAGTTTGGAGAAATCATCGGTCGAGGAAACATTTTTCAATAATTCCTTCAACATATAAATGTTCTTTTGTCCGGTAGTAATTGCTTTTGGTAAAATATTGATTTTACCACCTTTAATTGGGACTGTCAACAGATATTTATCAACTGATTTATTGAAAAATGAAGTTTCTTTTCTTGATTTTTCATTAGAAATCAAATTGTAAAAATCGGTAGTTAATACGATTTTTTCGATATCTTTTCCGGTATAACCTGCAGAATATAAAGCTCCTACAATTGATCCCATACTTGTTCCAGCTACATAATCTACCTTTACACCTAGAGAATCTAAAACCTTCAAAAGACCAACGTGAGCAAAACCTTTTGCACCACCACCAGAAAGTGATAGACCAACTTTGGTATTTTTTTTAATGACTAATTCATTTTTTGTCTGACCAAAAGAATTAGTCAAAATACCAAAAATCAATAAAAACACGATTTTTTTTAGCATATCAATCTTTGATGTATACACGTTTTACACGTCTTGAAATTGAGGTTAGAACTTCATAAGGTATTGTTTTGCAATATATTGCAAATTCTTCCAAAGATGGTTTATCATTAAAAATAATAACTTCATCTCCTTCTTTTACTTGCACAGTTCCTAAATCAATCATCATCATATCCATACAAACATTTCCAATGATAGGAACTAGTTTTTTCTGAAGACCAACAAAGCCATTTTTGTTACCAATCAATCTTGGGATTCCGTCTGCATAACCAACTGGTAATGTGGCAATAAATGTGTTTTCTTTAGCTTCAAAATTTCGGTTGTAACCTACGGTTTCACCTGATTTTATTTCAGAAATTTGTGAAATCACGGTCTTAAATGTTACCGCATTTTGTAATTGGTTTTTAATCAAAGAATTACAAGAAACTCCAACCATTCCAATCCCAATTCTGACCATATCAAACTGATATTCAGGATAATTGGTTATTCCTGCTGAATTCAAAATATGTAATAGTGGATGATATCCAATTCCATCAATTAATTGATTGGTGATTTTTTGAAAAGTCGAAAACTGTTGCAAAGTATAGGCATTTTGTTCAGGTATATCTGCAACCGAAAGATGACTGAAAATACTTGCAACTTTTACATTGTTTTGCTTTAACTTATGAATTAATTCAGTAATTTCATCTTGCTTAAAACCAAGACGATGCATTCCTGATTCTATCTTTATATGAATCGGATATTTTTTCTGGATTCCTTTGTTTTGTAATTCTTGTAAAAACAGTTTCAAAACTCGGAAACTATAGATTTCTGGCTCTAGATTGTATTCAATAATCGTATCATAACTCCCTTGTTCTGGATTCATCACTAAAATAGGCAGCGTAATTCCGTTTTTTCTTAAATCTACACCTTCATCTGCATAAGCAACTCCCAGATAATCAATATGATGATGCTGTAAAAATTCTGCTATTTCGTAACCACCTAATCCATACGAAAATGCTTTTACCATTGCACAAATTTTGGTTTCAGGTTTCAAAAGAGATTTGTGAACATTGATGTTATGCAAAATTGCATTGAGATTGACTTCTAAAACCGTGTCGTGTTTTTGCAATTCAAGCGTATTTTTTATTTTTTCAATCTCAAAAATACGCGCTCCTTTTAATAAAATTAATTCGTTTTCTAAATTTTTAAGTTCTTGACTATCAATTAATTCTTTAGTTGTTGAAAAAGTAAAGGTTTTTGAATCAAATTTTTCTTGAAAAGCAGAAATTTTATCTCCAATCAGAAAAACGGTACTGAAATTTTGTTCGTTCGTTAATCTTGCCACTTTTTGATAGAGTGCAGAATCATCCTCTTTTACATCAATAATATCTGTTAAGATTAATGATTTTTTGGGTTTGTTGTATTGTTTGATGAATTGAAAAGCAATTGTCAAAGAATCCAGATCTAAATTGAAAGAATCATTGATAATCAAATTATTACGAATTCCATTTACACTTTCTAAGCGCATTTCTACTGCTTTCAGTGCATTGATTTTTTCAATTATTTTTTCATTAGAAATGTTCAAAATTTTGAGAACTGCAATTACAGCCAAAGCATTGGTAAGCGTTGCTTCATCTCTTTGCTGCGCAAAGAAAGACAAGGTTTCTTTGAAATAATGAACCTTAATTTCAGTATTTGGATTCCTGAAATCAGAGGAAATATGTACTTTGTTTTTTGGTTGAAGCCCAAAACTGATGAGTTTTCTATCAGAATATTTTTCTTTTATCTTCTTATCAACCAAATCGTTATCTCCATTATAAATTATGATTTCCGAATTTTTGAAAAGCAAGATTTTCTCGTCTATCAACTCCTCTTCATTCTTGAAATTCATTGAATGTGCAGAACCAATATGTGTGAGAACGCCAATTTTTGGTGAAAAGACATCTTCTAAGATCGACATTTCTCCAGGTTTTGAAATTCCCACTTCGAAAATTCCGAGTTCGTGTTTGTTTCCTATTAATAAAAGCGAAATCGGTAATCCAATTTGCGAATTAAAACTTTTTGGAGATTTTACCGTAGAAAATTCATTCCAAAGACTTTGGTACAACCATTCTTTTACGATGGTTTTACCATTACTTCCTGTAATTCCTATAGTTTTTAACGGGTGTTCTTGTAAATGGTATTTTGCCAATTTTTGTAAAAATTCAACTGAATTTTCTACAATGATCCAAGTTATGTCACTAAAACATTCGTGATAATTTTCAGAAATTATCACTTTTATTCCTTTTTCTACCGCTTGTTTTATGAATTTTTCTCCAGAATTTTTTGGAGTATTAATTGCCAAAAACGCAGTATCTGCGACAGAGAAAATGTTCCGACTGTCAAAAGCAACGTATTTTACCACCAAATCAGGATTGCCCAAAATTTGGGAATCTGTGATTTCTGTGATTTCTTTGGTGGTGTAAATCATTTTTTATTTTTCAAGACTTCATCTATAAAAACGCGTCTGCTTACAGCTTCATAACTATCGGTTTCACCTAATTCTACCAAATCTTGTCCGGTTGAAGTACGCATAGAGTAATTGGCGAGATTTCCGGTGCGTTTACAAATTGCATGAACTTTGGTAACATATTCTGCAGTCGCCATCAAATTCGGCATTGGTCCAAAAGGTCGACCAAGAAAATCCATATCCAAACCTGCAATTACGACTCGTATTCCATTGTTAGCCAATTGATTAGAAACTTCTATAATTCCATCATCAAAAAACTGTGCTTCATCTATTCCGACTACTTCGCACGTAGAACCGAGCAATAAAATTTCGTTGGAACTTTCTACAGGAGTGCTTCGGATTTTGTTTTGATTGTGAGAAACCACTTCTTCCTCATCATATCGAACATCAATTTTGGGCTTGAAAATTTCTACATTTTGTCCTGCCATTTCAGCACGCCGTAATCTACGAATGAGTTCTTCGGTCTTACCAGAAAACATTGATCCGCAGATTACTTCCATCCAACCACTTTGTTTGGAGTGATTTATTGTATTTTCTAAAAACATTCTTTAACTTAGCCCATAATTTATAGAAATCAAAATTAAGGAAAATTTAATCAAAAATGCTATGCAAAACCATCAAGAAACTCAAAATAACATTTTAGAAGAATTAAAATCTTTTTCTTCTAAGATTCAAGGTTTGCAAACCCTGGAAGATTTCACGCTTAATACCGATCTTTTCTCACAATTATATGAAAAAGCCTCTTTTTTAAAGATTTTTAATGAAAAATTCGGAAATTCCCCACAAATAATAGAAACAGAAACCATTGTTTCGGAACAGAAAGAACAACTGGTAGCCCATAATTCTATAGAACTTCCTGAATTAACAACCGAAACAGAGAAATTAAATACAACATCAGAGAATTATCAATCTGAAACAACCAGAATTTTCATTAATGAAGATCAAAATGATGTAAATTCTACTAATGAAACTCATCAAGAAAAGAAATTCAAATTAGCAAACATAAAAGCATTAAAACCACAACATAGTTTATTTGAAGAGGAATTTTTAGAAAATGTTGAAGAGAATGATAATCAAGAAGATTCACAAGATACGTTCCTAACAAATACGATAATAAACTCAGATAAATTGCGTCCAGATTTTAGATTGGACTTTAATGATCGATTGGCTTTTACAAAGAATTTGTTTGCAGATAGCCAAGACGAACTCAATCAGGTAATTAACAAACTTAATTCATTCAATACATTAAATGATGCCAAAGAATATTTAAGTGATGAATATTATCAACGTAATTGGAAAATAGTAGACGATTATGCTCAAAGATTGTGGCGATTAGTAGAAAATAAATTTTTATAAAAGAAAAAGAGTAGGAAGTGGGAAGTTTTGCAATGCATATAGAACTTTCAGCTTCCATCTTCCAAACAAAAAAATATGATTCAAAATATTTCAGATTTCAAAAATCCTTTTTTCATAGGAGTTGCAGGTGTTGGTATGAGCGCGATTGCGCAATATTTGCAAGGTATTGGTAAACAAGTTTCGGGGAGTGATCGCTATTTTCATCCTGATGAATACAATCAAACCAAACAACAACTTGAAAACGAAGGAATTAAATGTTTTTTACAAGACGGAAGCGGAATTACCGCCGAAACGGATTTAATTGTGGTTTCCACAGCGATTGAAGACACTGTTTACGAAGTGCAGAAAGCCAAAGAATTAGGAATTCCGATTATTAAAAGAAGTCAATTGCTCGCAATGATAGCAAAAAGCAAAAAAACGGTTGCTGTTGCAGGAACTTCCGGTAAATCAACAACTTCCGCGATGTTATTTCAAATTTTACTTGATGCGGGATTAGAACCTTCGATAATTTCGGGAGCAGGTTTAACTTCCATCATCAAACAAGGAAAAATAGGAAATGCCGAAGTCGGAAAAGGAGATTGGCTCATCATAGAAGCTGATGAAAGTGATGGTTCTGTTGTGCAATATGAACCGGAAATTGGTTTGCTGTTAAACGTAGATAAAGATCATCAGGAAATTGATGAATTGATGGATTTGTTCGGTACTTTCAAAAAAAACACGAACGGTTTATTTATTGTAAATCAATCAAATATATTGGCGAAAAAATTGTCTGATAATTCTGAAAATGATTTTGGATTTGAAAACAATGATGCAGGTTACAATGCAACTAATATTCATCAGAATGGATTTCATTTGAGCTTTGAAGTAAAAAATCAAAAATTTGAAATGAATTCTCTTGGTCAACATTCCGTAGAAAATGCGACTGCGTCGATTGCAGTAGCAAATCAAATAGGAGTTGATTTGAAAACTTGCGCCGAAAGTTTAGCAAAATATGAGGGAATTTACAGACGACACCAAATTCTTGGCGAGAAAAATGGAGTTTGGGTAATTGATGATTATGCACACAATCCTGCGAAATGTTCTGCATCAATACGTGCTTGTCAACCGATTGCTGAAAAAGTAGTAGCGTGGTTTCAACCGCACGGTTATGGACCTACAAGATTTTTGAGAAAAGATTTTGTGGAAGAAATTTCGGCTTCACTTCGTGAAAACGATGAAATTTGGATGAGCGAAATTTTCTATGCAGGCGGAACCGCTGTGAAAGATATTTCTGCCAATGATTTGATAAAAGACATCAAAGCAAAAGGCAAAAAAGCCTTTTTTGTGGAAGATAGAAATCAGTTTTTGGACAAAGTAAGGTCTTCATTATCAGTAAATTCAGTACTGCTTTTGATGGGAGCAAGAGATCCGAGTTTGGAGACGTTTTGCAAGGAAGTTTTTGAGAAGTTGTAATAAATAATTTTTAAATCTTTCAAGGATTCCAAATCCGAAAAGGATTAATTTTATAGCCAGAAATTGATTAAAAAAAAAATGTAACAATACATTGATAAAGAGAGATTTATCTATAAATTTAAAATAAAAATATATGAGTAAAAATCGACAATTTGGTGAAATAGTTTCGGGTTACAACATACCCGTTCTTAACGAAAGAGAAATAAGAGCAACAGCTGGATTGATGTTTTTGGCGACGCTTATTTCGTTTTTCCTGATTATCAATAGCCAAAATTTTGTCCCCATAAAATATGTGATCAGCATTTTTATGATAGATTTTAGCATCAGATTATTTGTAAGCCCGAAGTATTCTCCACTTTTAATTTTAGGACGATTAATTGTAAGCAACCAAAATCCGGAATATGTTGGTGCACCACAAAAGAAATTTGCTTGGGGAATTGGTTTGTTTCTTTCGGTTTTGATGTTTGTTTTGATGGTGGTTCTCAATACATTCAGTGCGATTTCAGGGATTACGTGTCTTATTTGTCTGATTTTGATGTTCTTCGAAACCGCTTTCGGAATTTGTATCGGCTGTAAATTGTATGGACTTTTTAACAGAGACAAAGCGCAATATTGTCCGGGAGAAATTTGCGATATAAAACACAAACAAGAAATACAGAAAATATCTAAAAATCAATGGTTTATAATGATTGGATTTGTGTTAGTGATAGTTGTTTTGGCTTTTGTTTTTAATGATGAATTTAGAATAATGCCGACTGATTTATTTAAAAAATTTTAATTAAAAAATAAACTATAAAAGCATCAAAGTATTTTTAAGTGTTTAGAAACTAAAAACAATATAAGTATGAAAATCAAAGATTTTCTTTTTTGTTTGCTTTTATTTATAAAGATTTTCTTCGTTTAAAATTTCAATAAAACTTTTGTGGTTAATACCAATGAGCGGAATCCTATATTTTGTTCCAACACCGATTGGAAATTTAGAAGATATGACTTTCAGGGCGATAAAAGTTCTGAAAGAGGTAGAATATATCTTGTGTGAAGATACCAGAACTTCGGGAGTTTTGCTCAAACATTACGAAATTTCAAAACCTTTAAGGTCGTATCATCTTCATAATGAACACACTGCGACCGAAAAAGTAATTACCGATTTGAAATCCGGACAAAACATCGCGATCATTACCGATGCAGGAACTCCAGGAATTTCAGATCCAGGTTATTTACTCGGAAAAGCCTGCGCTGACGAAAATTTGGAAATGATTTGTTTACCCGGTGCAACCGCATTTGTTCCTGCATTGGTGGTTTCGGGATTGCCAAATCACGATTTTTATTTTGCCGGATTTTTACCTCAAAAAAAAGGCAGACAAACCAAACTGAAACAATTGGCCGAAGAGAAAAAAACCATCGTTTTATACGAAAGTCCGCATAAAATAAATACCACTTTGGAACAGCTAAAAGAATATTTCGGGGAACATTCCAAAATTAGTTTAAGCCGAGAAATTTCAAAAAAATTTGAGGAAACCAAACGAGGGACAATCAATGAGTTAATTGAGTTTTCTAAAAGTAAAACTTTAAAAGGAGAGATTGTTTTGGTGATAAACAACACATTGTAGTTTGTAACCACAAAAGCAACAAAAGATATTAAAAATTTTATAAGAAAGTTGTAAGTAATATTTCATAAAAGTTAACAAAAAAGAAAATCTTTGATTTTCAATCTTTTGCATTTTTTTTGAAACACTTTAAACTCAATAAATTCTTTTGTGCCTTTTGTGGTTTTATAAATTTAAAAAATGAAACCAACAGCAGAAGAACTCATAGCGAAATCTAAAAATTGGAGAGAAGAACTTACAAAACTTCGTTCCATTGTCTTGGATTGTGGATTGACCGAAGAAGTAAAATGGTGGCAACCTTGTTATTCTTTTGGTGGAAAAAACCTTGTTATTCTCGGAAGTTTTAAGGAATTTTGCACGCTCAGTTTTTTCAAAGGCGCATTGTTGAAAGACGAAAAACAAATTTTAGAATTTCCAGGCGAAAATTCACAATCAGCCAAAATTGTAAAATTTACCAATCTGCAACAAATTAAAGATTTAGAACCAGTTTTGAAAGACTACATCAAAGAAATGATAGAACTCGACAAATCCGGAGCAAAAATTACTTTCAAAAAAATTGATAAACAACCGATTCCAGATGAATTGGTAGAGTTTTTCAAAACTGATAAAGTGTTTGAAAAGGCATTCAAATCTTTAACTCCAGGAAGACAAAGAGCCTATTTATTGCAGTTTTCATCGGCAAAACAATCGGTAACGAGAATTGCAAGAATTGAAAAATACCGCTCACAAATTTTAGAAGGAAAAGGATTAAACGATTGATAATTCATTAAAAATGTTTACAGTACAACAAATTGAAGACGCTCACAAAAAAGTGAAATCCGGTGCAGATTTCCCAATATATATTCAAGAAATTAAAAAAATGGGCGTTATTGCTTTCGAAACTTGGGTAAAAGACAGCCATACAGAATATTTTGGTGTCCATAATTTTACCACAAATTCAGGACCGCAATATGAAGATTTAGAAATTTCTGAAACTGTTGATTTTGAAAAATTTAAATCTCAACTAAAAGCACACCAAAAAGGCGAAACCGATTATTATACTTTTTGTAAAGATTGCGCCAAAACGGGCATTGAAAAATGGATTGTAGATTTGCATAAAATGACCTGCATTTATTTCGATAAATTAGGCAACGAAATTTTGGCTGAAGAAATTCCAAATTAATTATATTTGAAGAAAATTAATTATGTTTAGAAAACTAAATTTATTGTTTATAATGTTGATTTATTCATTTACTTTCTCGCAGGAAGTTACATTGGTTGGGAATTGGATTTTGAAGAAAATAGCGTATACAAACGGGAATGATTTAGAAGTAAACCATCCGTATTATTCTGTTATCAATGCTCAAAACATCACAAGGGAAATGATAATTGGGAATCAAATAAAGCTGGGCATTACCACTTACAATTATGTTTTTTTAAATGACGAATTAGTTTTAACATTGCCAGAAGATAATTTAAAATACACGTATATTAAAGAAAAAGATTTTTTAGAACAAAATCCCGAATTTTATCCTGAAAAAATTATTTACAAAGAAAGGACGCTTTATCAATCAAACGACCTAATATATCCTTTTTTCAAAAATTCTCAAGAATTTAATTCGGATTTGGGAATGTATTTAAGAGATGATAATATAGGAAAAAAATTTCAATTTGATCTATTTGTTATTATAGACAAAAATAATAGAGACCCAAAGTTTTATATTGAAAACTCTACCATGAGCGTAAAACAGGAAGAGCAAGTTAGATCTTTTTTGGATAAAAATAAAATGGTTTTTTTTAATAGTTTTGGAGAAGATATGTTGACGGTTTTTCCGATGAAGTTTAATTTTAACGAATTAAGAACTGCAGATTTTAGAAAATTTTATACAGAATCAGATAAACTTAGAGAATTATACTTACAGAATAACTTCGGGGAATTAATCAAGAGGATTAATTTATTGCAAAGTCAAGATTTTTTTAAAAATAGTGGATACGGAAAACTGAACAATGTTATGTTAGGCGTTGCTTATTTGGCGCAGAACAATATAGGAGATGCTTGTAAAGCTTTTTCAAAAGAAGGAGACATCAGGAATTTACTAGTGAGAAATTACTTACTTAATTTTTGTCAAAAAAAAAAAACCAAAATATATGAAACTACTTGAAGGAAAAGTTGCCTTAATTACTGGTGCAACTAGAGGAATTGGAAGAGGAATCGCTGAAATTTTTGCAAAACAAGGTGCTGAAGTTGCCTTTACTTACGCAGGTTCAGTTGATAAAGCAAAATCTTTGGAAGAAGAACTGGGCAAAATCACCAAAGTAAAATCTTATCAATCAGACGCTTCTGATTATGATGCCGCACAAAAATTAGTTGATGATGTTTTGGTAGAATTTGGCAAAATAGACATTCTTATAAATAATGCCGGAATTACCAAAGATAACCTAATGCTCAGAATGTCGAAAGAAGATTGGGACACCATTATTAAAGTGAATTTGGATTCGGTTTTTAATCTTACAAAAGCGGTGATAAAACCAATGATGAAAGCAAAATCAGGCTCTATTATCAATATGACTTCGGTAGTTGGAGTAAAAGGAAATGCAGGACAAGCAAATTATGCTGCATCGAAAGCAGGCGTAATTGGTTTTACAAAATCTGTGGCTTTAGAATTAGGTTCCAGAAATATTCGTTGCAACGCAATTGCTCCAGGATTTATAGAAACCGAAATGACAGCAGCACTCGATGAAAAAACAGTACAAGGTTGGAGAGATGCCATTCCTTTGAAAAGAGGAGGTCAACCAGAAGATGTTGCTAATGCGTGTGTTTTTTTAGGAAGCGAAATGTCGGCTTATGTTACCGGACAAGTACTGAATGTAGATGGTGGAATGTTAACATAATTTCATCAAAAAAATAACTAAAAATTCCATTAATTTTTCATTAATGGAATTTTTTTTGATTAATTTAAAAATAATTTTAACAAAAGATTAATTTTTCATAAAATCCTTCAAATCAGCAAGATATTCATGCGCAGTTAAATCAAATTTTACAGGAACAACGGTTATATAACCATCGGTTAGTGCGTTTTCATCGGCGTCTTCATCTTGGTCCATATTATTGAAAAAACCAGTGAGCCAAAAATATTTTTTTCCGTGTGGATTGATGCGCTCATCAAAACTTTCTTCCCATTTTGCATTTGCTTGCCTACAAACTTTGATGCCTTTAATTTCAGATTTTTGCAATTTTGGGATATTCACATTCAAAACAATTCCTTTTGGTAAAGGATTTTGAAGCACTTTTTTCACAATTTTTTGAATAAATTCTTTACCTTGAGAAAAATCTGCATCCCACGCAAAATCTAGCAAAGAAAATCCAATTGCAGGCAAACCTTCTACTCCTGCTTCTACAGCAGCACTCATCGTTCCGGAATAGATTACATTGATGGAGGAATTGGCACCGTGATTGATTCCCGAAACCACCAAATCCGGCTTTCTAGTCAAAATTTTATCCAAAGCAAATTTTACACAATCTACAGGAGTGCCAGAAAGAGCAAAGTCTTTTTGCGGTCCTTCTAGATTGATTTCTTCAAAAGTAAGTGTAGAATTGATGGTGATTGCGTGTCCTTTCCCAGATTGAGGAGAATTGGGTGCAACTACCACAACATCACCTATTTCGTTCATAAAATTTACCAGATTTCTAATTCCAGGAGCAGTAATTCCATCATCATTGGTAACTAAAATCAGAGGTTTTGTCATAAAATTTTGTTTACCACAAAAATAATCAAAAAAATAGGGCTTTAAATAAATTTAAGATATTAAATTTGTTGGTTTTATAATTTGTAACATTTAACAACAACTCCCTACTTATTATTAATAATTTTTTAAAATATGTTCAAAAAATTCAAAATCAATACTTTACTGTTGTTATTACCTTTAACCACGCTTATTTTCTGTTTCAACTCTCCGAAAGAAGATGACGAGAAAATGCAAACCATTATGGTAAGTGTAAAAAACACCCTTTCTTATTTGCATTACAGTCCTAAACCAATTAATGATGCTTATTCTGTGGAAGTCTACAAAAAATATTTTGAGTCTGTAGATGCAAGCAAGCGATATTTTTTGCAAACAGATATGGCAGAATTCGAGAAATATAGAACCAAACTTGATGATTATTTCAATACAGGCGACCTTACGTTTTACAAAACCACCATCGATCGTTTGTACCAAAGAATTGATGATATCGATAAGATTACACAAGACATTTTGAGCAAACCCATTAATTTTGATGAGGATGAAACACTGGTTTTAGAACCTAAAGTCAAACAAAATCCCGCCAATCAAAAAGAATTGTACAACGAGTGGAAAAAATACATCAAGTACAATATTTTGCAAGAGATGGAAACGCTTAATAATAGAGAAGAAGCTCAAAAAATAAAGAAAGATTCTGTTCAGAAATTTAAATTGAAAGACACCATCAAATTAGAATTATTGACTCCGGAACAGAAAAAAATAAAAGCAACCAAAGAAGTAAAAGATTTGGTAACCGATTCTTTCAGAAGGTTGAAAAAAAGAAAAAAAATGGATTGGTTCACGGTGTATATGAACGCATATACAGAAGTTTTCGATCCTCATACCAATTATTTTTCACCGAAAGATAAAGAAGAATTTGACACCAATTTTACAGGAAAAGTAATCGGAATTGGAGCGATTATTCAAGAGAAAAAAGGATATCTAGAACTTGGAGCACTCACAATTGGAGCACCTGCTTGGAAATCGAAACAGCTTTCTGAAGGTGACAAAATTTTGAAAGTACGATCAAAAGAAAAAGACGAGCCTATAAATGTGGTAGGAATGCTTTCAGATGAAGCAGTGCGATTAATCCGAGGAGAAAAAGGAACCAAAGTTACCTTAACCGTTCAGAAAAAAGATGGTACCGTAAAAGAGGTGACAATGATTCGCGAAGAAGTGGCAATAGAAGACACTTTTGCAAGAAGCATCATCATAGAATCTACAAACGGAAAAAAATATGGATTCATCAATTTACCAGGTTTCAATGCAGATTTTGAAAATCCAAAAGGTAGAAATGCTTCAGATGACATCAAAAACGAACTTATCAAACTCAAAAAACAAAACGTAACCGGAATTATACTGGATTTACGTAACAATGGAGGTGGTAGTTTGACCGAAGTTGGTGATATTATGGGATTGTTTATGAATGCAGGTCCTTATGTACAAGTAAAAGACAGTAATGGGAAAATACAAACCCTCAGAAATAAAACCAATGAGCCAATTTGGACAGGACCTTTGTTGATTATGCAAAACGAACTTTCTGCCTCAGCTTCTGAAATTTTTGCAGGAGCTATGCAAGATTACGGAAGAGCTGTAATTATGGGTTCTTCTCAATCTTTTGGGAAAGGTACTGTGCAAACATTCGTAGACCTCAATAGATTTTTGAATACCAATGATGATTTTGGCTCTCTGAAACTTACTATACAGAAATTTTATAGAATTACAGGTGAATCTACCCAAAGAAAAGGCATAGAATCTGACCTTAAACTGAAAGATTACTACACGTATTCAGAAATCGGGGAAAGATATGATGATTATGCGCTTTCTTGGGACAAAATATCAACTACCAATTTCCAAAAATTAGGAACTTTGCCTATTGCAACCTTACAAAAAGAAAGCGAAGCAAGAATTGCCAACAACAAGAATTACCAATTGTTGCAAGAATCTGCACAGTGGAAAGAACAACTAGACAAAGAAGAAAGCATCACGCTGAATGAAGCCAAATTTTTTGAACTAATGAAGAAAAGAAAAGCACAGATTGAAAAATTCAAAAGCCTAGAGAAATTCAACAATAAATTGAAATTGGTTATGCATCCTGAAGAAACTACACGTCTTGGTACAGATGAAGCCTTCAAGAAAAAATCCGAAATTTGGACCAAAAATTTACAAAGAGATGTCTATTTGCAAGAATCTGTGAATGTAATTTCACAAATGTAATTTTCATTAATAAAAAATCCATAAAAAGGCTTCTTTTAGAGGCCTTTTTCTTTCTTTAATTATGGAAAGCAAGGCTTTTTTTACGATTCGGTTTCAAAAAAACGCCATTCAGACAAACATTTTTTAATAATAATTAAAACCGAACTATTTTTGTGGTGTAAAAATGGATAAACCAATGCAAACAAGAATTTTATCATTCATCTTATTATTTATTTCAGTAATAGTGTTTTCCCAAGTCAAAATTTCGGGAAAAGTTACTTTCAGAAACAAACCAGTAAAAGACATTAGTGTAACACTGAAAGACACTTATGATGGCGCAACAACCGATGAAAACGGCTCTTTTTCTTTTGAAACCACCGAAAAAGGAAACCGTATTTTGGTTTTTACCCATCCGAAATTTGTAGAAATTGAAAAAGCAGTTTCTATAGATAATCAACCAATTTCTGTAAACGCAGAATTGAAGGAAAAAATCAATGAAATTGATGCAGTCGTAATTTCGGCAGGAAGCATAGAAGCAAGCGATAAAAAACGTGCAACCACACTTCTTACACCAATTGACATCTACACTACAGCTGGAGCAAACGGACAAATTTCTTCGGCGCTTGAAACACTTCCTGGTGTACAAAAAGTGGGCGAAACCGAAGGTTTGTTTGTAAGAGGAGGAACCGGAACCGAAACCAAATTTTTTATGGATGGAAATCTCGTCAATAATTATTTTGGGAATTCTGTACCGGGAATCAAAGCAATGGATCGTTTGAACACGGCACTTTTCAAAGGAAATGTGTTTTCAAGTGGTGGTTATTCTGCAATTTACGGACAAGCTTTATCCTCTATTTTGGCACTGGAAAGTGTAGATTTACCCGAAAGAAATTCTGCGGATTTTGGGATTTCACCCATTTTTGCAAGTGGTGGAATTCAACGAGTAAACACAGAAAAAACGCATTCTTATGGGGTTTCTTTGGGCTATTCTAATCTGGAATTGATGACCAAAATTTTGAAATTCAATACCCAGTTTGATAAAGCACCAAATAGTTTTAATACCAATGCAAATTTTAGAATCAAAACAAAAGGAGGCGGTTTTATAAAATATTATGGCAGTTTCGACCAAAGTTCTATGAAACTTTCTTCGCCAAATTTAGACGATGAAACCATTGCCAACAAGATTGATCAAAACGGAAAAAATTCGTTTCACTCGCTTTCTTACAAAGAAAAATTCGGGAGATATACCCTGAATTTGGGAACTTCTTACACCTTCAACCAAAATATTTTAAATTTTGATGAGGTGCAACAAAACGGAACGTCAAATTTCAATAATCAAATAGATGCAAAAGGCAACTATTTCAATGCAAAAGCAGTTTTGGAGCGTAAGTTGTTTAAAATTTCTGCAATTAGAGGAGGAGTAGAATTCAATAAAAGCAATGAAGAAACCGCAGTTTCTTTGTTTAATAATAATTTCACTTACAAAGATAATTTGACCTCACTTTTTGCGGAAAGCAATTGGGGAATCAACAATGATTTGTCGGTGCAATTGGGAGCAAGAGCAGAACATTCTTCCACAATTAATCAATGGAATTTTGCTCCAAGATTTGCTTTGGGTTATCGTTTATCCAAAAATTGGACCAGTTCGTTTGCATACGGAATGTTCTTCCAAAATCCTGAAAGTAAATATTTTAACCAAAATTATACCCCTAATTTTCAGAGAGCAGATCATTATGTTTTTCAATTACAGAGAAATTCTGAAGGAAGAAGTTTCCGTGCGGAAGCATTTTACAAAAATTACGAAGATTTACTAAAAACTAAAACAGAGTATTACCGAGAAATTGCGACAAACAACAACGGAAATGGTTTTGCAAAAGGTTTGGAATTTTTTTGGAGGGATAAAACAACCATCAAAAATATAGATTATTGGGTTTCTTATTCTTACCTGGATTCCAAAAGAGATTACCTGAATTACACCCAATCTTTATTTCCAAATTTTGCAGCAAAACACACGCTTTCTATCATTGCAAAGAAATTTGTAACCGATTGGAAAACAGGATTCAACCTCTCTTTTAATTATAATTCAGGAAGACCTTATTATAACTTCGTAACAGAAAACGGAACGACCGTACTTAAAAACCAAGGCTTTGTAAAAGACTACAATTCGGTGAATTTCAGTCTAAATTATTTACCAAATTTGGGTAAAAAAGATGCAAGAGCATTTTCGGTAATAGTGTTATCTGTCAATAATATTTTCGGAACACAAAACGAGTTTGGATATAATTTCTCGAGCAATGGTGCAAAATCTACCGCAATTGTTCCGCCAACAAATCGTTTTATTTTCCTAGGTTTGTTCATCAGTTTCGGTACAGATAGAACACAAGATGCCATTAATGGAAATCTTTAAGTCTTAAAATTCCCCTTCTTTTAGAAGGGGTGGCAAAATTTTCAAAAAAAAAAATTTTGACGGGGTAGTAATTACCATTCAGAAATAAAAAACTACCGTTCAGTAATGTAAAATTTTAGCAGCATAAATTTCATAATATCTTTGAATCATCAAATAATAATTAAAAATTTTTAAAAAATGAAAAAATTAGTTTTAGGAATTGCAATGTCAATCATCAGTATTTCCGCTTTCTCACAAACTGCTTACGAAAAAGCAATGACCGAAAAAGTTGCCAAAATTGAAACCTGCAAAACGCCAGAAGAATTTACGGCTCTTTCCAACGATTTCACTAGAATTGCCGACAAAGAAAAATCGCAATTTTTGCCTTTTTACTATTCTGCATTTGCTATGATACAGAAAGGAAGACTTTTGATGAGAAACAACCAAGTTGCTGAATTAGATGCTGTTGCAGACGAAGCAGACAAAAGCATTGCAAAAGCAGATGAATTGTCACCAATGAATCCAGAAATTTATATTTTGAAAAAATTGAGCCACAGTTTACGAATGATGGTAAATCCGATGCAAAGATATATAACAGAAGGTCAAGAAGCACAAAAAGCATTAGAAATGGCAAAAAAATTGCAAACAAGTAACCCAAGAATTACACTTTTGCAAGCGGAAGATACTTATTTCACACCCGAACAATTTGGTGGTAGCAAAACGAAAGGTTTGGAACTTTTCCAAAAAGCTTTAGATCAGTATAAAGAATTTAAACCAAAAACGGCACTCGATCCAAATTGGGGACAAGCAGAAGCGGAATATTTTTTGAAAATGAAACCGTAAATCAAATTAATTTTCAATTTAAAACACGCTTTTGAGCGTGTTTTTTTCTTTTAATAATGAAGAAAAAACGTATAATCTTTAAAAATTGCATTTCAGCAACTAAAACCAACAGTTCAGTCAACTAAAATTTGAAAAACATTCTTGTTGAAATACCTTTATATCATCAAAATCACAGAATAATAATTTTTAAAATTTATAATAATGGAAACCTACACTTTAACTGAACAAGAAAAATTAGAAAACGCACAAAAAGCCGTAAAAAAAATCAAAGGATTTTATATTCACGCTTTGGTTTATGTATGTGTCAACATCTTCATCATCGGAAGTTGCACTGTAGAAAACGTAAATAATCTGTTTCAAATAGAAACTTATATGACTTCTATTTTCTGGGGATTTGGTCTTTTTGCGCATGGTTTGTCTATTTTGGTGCCTAATTTTATTTTCGGAAAAGATTGGGAAGAGAGAAAAGTTCAAGAATTGATGAATTCTAAATAATTACGAAGTAATTATGCCATAAATTTTCTTTAATTTTAAAAAATGATTCCGAATAAATACCATCAATCGCTCAAAACATTACTTTGGATAAGTCTCATAAGTAGCATTGTGTTTTTTGTGATTTCAACTCCTGAAAAAACACCGATAAATTACTTTTTTACGCTTTTGATTTCAGCGATGTACACTTTTGGTTACGGAGTTGCAAATGGATTTTTAAATGATTTTCTAGACCGAAAATTCTCGTGGACAGAGCAAACCAAGCAAAGAACAATTTCGGGAATTGTTGGCACGATCATTCTAAATGTTGCATTAACTTATGTCTTAAATTACATCAATTTTGTACTGATTCAAGGATTGCAACCCGAAGTTTTTTTCAGTGAAAAATGGAATTTTACCAATTGGTTTTTCATCAATTTAGCGCTTTTAGTTTCAACATTTCTTCACGCACGAGGTTTTATGTTGGCAATGAAACAAAATGCGAAAAAGGAAGTCGTAGAACAAAAACTCATCGCAAAATCTGCAAACGCGCAATTTGAGAGTTTAAAAAACCAATTAGATCCACATTTTTTGTTCAATTCTTTGAATGTTTTGAGTTCATTAATTGATGAAAATCCGGAACAAGCGCAGAAGTTTACTTCCTCAATGTCAAAGATTTACAGATACGTTTTGGAGCAAAAAGACAAAGAATTGGTAAGCGTAGAAGAAGAACTCGATTTTGCCAAAACCTATTGTGATTTGTTGAAAACGAGATTCGAAGATTCGGTAAGTTTTGAATTCAATATTTCGGAAAGCGTTAAAAATCAATATGTTGTTCCGCTTTCTTTGCAGTTGTTGCTAGAAAATAGCATTAAACACAATTTTGCAACTTCGGCAAAACCTTTACACATCATGATATTTTCAGAAAATGGAAATCTAATTGTTGAAAACAATTTGCAGGCAAGAGAATTGCCAAACAAATCTACAGGAGTTGGTTTAGCCAACATTGTTTCGAGATATAATTTATTGACAGACAGAAATGTATTTGTAGAAAAATCTGAAGAATTCTTCAGAGTGAAATTGCCAATTTTAACAGAAAAAATCAACACCATGAATCAATATACTCTATCAGAAGAACAATTGGCTTACGAAAAAGCCTCAAAACGAGTAGAAGAACTGAAAGGTTTCTATGGAAACCTCATTTCATATTGTGTTTTTATTCCATTTTTATTTTTTATCAATTGGCGAACTTCTCCGAATTATTGGTGGGCTTTTTGGCCAATGTTTGGTTGGGGAATTGGAGTCATTTCTCACGGAATTAAAACCTTTGGAATTAGCAAAGATTGGGAAGAAAAACAAATCAGAAAATACATGCAGAAACAGGAAGAAGAATCTAAAAAATGGAAATAATCATGGAAAATCAAGATAAATTCAACAGAATTGCCTACAAAAAAGCACAGAGAAGAGTGAAAGAAATTAAAACTTTCTATTATATGGTTTTAGGATATTTTATTGTAGGATATATTTTGGTAAGCAAAAATTATAACGGAAATCTTTTAGATATTTCTAAAAATTACACAGTTTGGATGGTGATTTTATGGGGAATTTTTCTCACAGGTTACGGAATTTACCTTTTCACTCCCTATTTCAGAAAATGGGAAGAAAGAAAAACTAAAGAAATAATGGAAAAACAACTAAAAATCAAATAAAATGGAAAATCAACAATTAAATCAAACAAGATACGAATCTGCGAAAGAACATGTAAACAAAGTAAGAAAGTTTGCTGTAAGTGTTTTGGTTTTTTGCCTTTTTTTCGTTATTTTTAATGGTAATGATATCTTTAGATATAACGATTTTAATTTTGGCTTCGGAGATGTTTCTCTCTTGTTTTGGATTTGGGGAATTATCCTGGTGGTAAAAGCGGTAAAACTTTTCATTTTTGATGAACGTTGGGAAAGAAAATCTATCGATAAAATTTTGAAAGACAAATAATTATGGAAGAAAGTAACATCAAATATTTAGAAGCTAAAAAACGCGTGAAAAGAATCAAAGGTTTTTACATTCATGCTTTGGTTTTTATTCTCGTAAATGCATTCCTTGTTTTTATTAATGTTTATGTGAATCAAAACGAAGGTGGCCCCAAAATAAAAATAAGTCAGTTTCTTACTATAATTCTTTGGGGACTTGGACTTATTGTTCATGGGCTTTCAGTTTTTTTACCCAATTTTATCTTCGGTTCAGATTGGGAGGAAAAGAAAATTAGAGAATTGATGGAGAAAGAAAAAAATTTGAAAAACGTTAATTCTTAAACTTTGAACAAAAAATATATGAAAGTAGTAATTATAGAAGACGAAAAACCTGCTGCAAGAAAACTCGAAAGATTATTGAGTAATTTTACTGATCTTCAATTAGTTGCGACACTACATTCTGTAGAAGAAGCAGTAGATTGGTTTAGTAATAATGAACATCCTAAACTGATATTTTCAGACATTGTTTTGGGAGATGGTTTGTCTTTTGATATTTTCGAGAAAATCCCGACCAAAAGTTTCATCATTTACACTACGGCTTTTGATCAATATACTTTGAAAGCTTTCAAACTGAATTCTATTGATTATTTGTTGAAGCCAATTATGGAAGAAGATTTGGAAAAAGCAATAGAAAAATTCAAGCATTTTCTCCCGAACGAAAATATAGTTAATTCAAAGGAAATCAAATCTTTAATTAAAGAAGATAAACAGAGGCTTTCTAGAATTTTAGTAAAAATTGGGTACAATCTTAAGATTGTTCAAACCAATGAAATTGCTTGCTTTTTTAGTGAAAATAAAATTGTTTATCTGCAAACCAAAGAACGAACTTTTCCTACAGATTTCACGTTAGATGAATTGCAAGAAGTTCTGGACGACAAACATTTTTTCCGTGTAAACAGGCAGTTTATTATTAATTCTGATTTCATTAAAAACATTCATACATCACCTTATTACAAAGTAGATTTAGACTTTCAACCAGCCGAAGAAATTTCGGTAAGTAGAGAACGAGTGAAAGATTTTAAGGATTGGCTTTCTAAATAGTTGAAAATTGAAAATTGAAAATTATTTTTGCTCAATGAGAATTTTAACATTTTTCTTTTCAACTTATCACTCCACTTCCCAAACATTCATCACCAACATACCAACTTGCGAATTGTCCTTCTGCAATCGCAGATTGCGGGTTTTCAAACTCCATAAAAAAGCCATCTTCAAATTGATAAATTGTGGCTTTTTCTAATGCTTGTCGGTATCGTATTCTTGCCAAAACTTGCATAGATTCACTGTTTTTCAAACGTAAATCTTCCCGAATCCAATGAACTTCAGAATTGTCAATTTTTAAAGCATTTCTAAATAATCCTGGGAAATTTTTACCTTCTCCTACGAAAATGATATTGTTTTCCATATCTCGTGAAACAATGAAGCAAGATTCTTTGTGACCACCAATTCCGAGACCTTTGCTTTGTCCGATTGTATAATATTGTGCACCTTGATGTTTCCCGATGACTTTTCCGTCGGATTTTTGGTATTTTATTTTGGATGATAGAAATTCCAGTTCTTCTAATTTTGATGAAAAATGAGGCTTTTCTTGATGAAATTCAGGAAAATCAGTAAAAATTTCTACAATTTCGCCTTCTTTTGGTTGAAGTTGTTGTTTCAAGAATTCGGGCAAACTTACTTTACCAATGAAACACAAACCTTGTGAATCTTTTTTATCTGCCGTTACCAAATCTAATTTTTTGGCAATTTCCCGAACTTCAGGCTTTGTGAGTTCACCAATCGGAAACAAGGCTTTAGAAAGTTGTTCCTGATTCAGTTGACAAAGAAAATAAGATTGGTCTTTGTTGACATCTTTCCCAGCCAAAAGATGAAAAATTTCTTTGCCGTTTTCATCAAAAGTAGAAGTTACTTGTGCGTAATGTCCCGTTGCAACTTTCTCAGCACCAAGTGATAAAGCTGTTTTCAGAAAAACATCAAACTTCACTTCTCGGTTGCATAATACATCGGGATTTGGTGTTCTTCCTTTTTCATATTCCGCGAACATATAATCTACGATTCTTTCTTTATACAACTCGCTCATATCAATCACCTGAAACGGAATTCCCAATTTTTTTGCTACCAAAAGCGCATCATTGCTATCTTCAATCCACGGACATTCGTCTTCCAGAGTTACCGAAGCATCGTTCCAATTTCGCATAAAAAGACCTATCACTTCATGACCTTGCTGTTGCAACAAATAGGCTGCAACGCTGGAATCTACACCTCCCGATAAACCAACTACAATTTTCATAACAAACTCATTTTCAAATTTTTAAAAAATTTTTCACCTAAAAAATCGTAGCAAATTTACAACAATTATCTGCAATTTTCGAATTGGGAATCCTAGTCAATTTTTTTAATTAATTTTATTTCAATGACAAGTAAGATCATCAGAAACGTATAATTTCAACAAATTAGTAACAACCTTGACCTTTTTGGTATACATTTGGCATTGTAAAACTCAAAAAATACTATTTAATTATGAAAAAATTGATTTCGGCTTTGTGTATTCTCTTATTTTCGGTTTCGGCATTTTCACAAATCGGAACTAATATTCCGAATGTAAGTTTAGGAAATTCTAAATGGACTTTCGGTGGTTACGCAGGTTTAGGAGGCGCTTTTGGAGGAAGCGGAGGAACTTCTATCTACCTTACTCCGAGAGTTGGCTACAAAGTAGATGAAAGTTTCGAACTTGGTTTGGCCACCAATTTTACTTGGAGTACCTCTAAATATTATTCTGCAACCAATATTGGTATTGGTCCGTTTATGAATTATTATTTCGGAAGAAATATTTACATCAACGGAACTTTTCAGGAATATTTCGTGAACCAAAAAGATAAAATTAATAATACGACTTTTAGTACCAATGAAGCAGCACTCTATTTAGGGGGAGGTTATATGCAGAAATTAGGAGAACACGTTTATATGCAAATTGGTGGAATGTATAACGTTTTATACAAAGCCGATAAATCGGTTTTTGGTGGTGGTTTTGTGCCAAATATTGGTATTGTATACGGACTTTAATTAAAAATTTTTAGAACTTTTTATTCATAAAAAAAGCAGCGATTGCTGCTTTTTTTGTGTCAAATATTTTACAATTGCTTTACACCTCTTCTAATTTAGCATGTTTTTTCACCAAATCTTGTTGTACATTGGCAGAAACCAATTGGTAATCACTGAATTTCATGGTGAATTTGGCTTTTCCACCTGTGATAGAACGTAAAGTAGAACCATAATCATCTAATTCAGCTAACGGAACTTCTGCCATAATTTTTTGGTAATGTCCTTCTGTATCCATACCGGAAATCATTGCTCGTCTGGTTTGTAAATCGCCCATTACATCACCTGTATCAGCATCTGGACAAAGAATTTCTATGTGGTAAACTGGTTCTAATAATTGAGGTTTCGCATTGTGAAAAGCTTCTTTGAAAGCTCCAGAAGCAGCCAGTTGAAAAGAAATATCGTTGGAATCTACACTATGCATTTTCCCATCATATACAGAAACTCTGATGTTTTGACAATGCGAACCTGTTAAAGGACCTTCTTTCATCTGTTGCATAATTCCTTTTTTGATGGCACCAATGTATCGTGAATCTATTGCTCCACCAACAATACACCAATAAAATGCAAATTTTCCGCCCCAAGATAAATCTTCAAATTCTTTTTGTCGAATATTCACACCATCTGGTTCTGGCATTCCTTCGTAGTAATTTTCAACACGCATATGTATTTCGCCAAATTGTCCGGCTCCACCAGATTGTTTTTTGTGTCGGTAATCTGCGTCTGCTTTTCCTGTGATGGTTTCTCGGTAAGAAATTTTCGGGTTTTTCATTTCCATTTTTACGCCAAATTCTTTTTCTAATCGGTGTTTCACCAAATCCAGATGCAACTGACCTTGTCCACTCAAAACCGTTTCTTTGGTTTCGGTAGATTGTTCTACTAGTAAGGTTGGATCTTCTTCTCGAATTTTATGGAGTGCAGTAATTAGTTTTTCCATATCTACAGCATTTTCTGTGAAAATTGCTTTTCGCACTCTGCTTTCTGGGAAATGCATTTTTTCAATTTTTCGATCAACTCCTTTTGAGTTTAGTGTATTATTCGAGTGACCGTATTTTAATTTTACTGTAACACCTAAATCACCTGCAACCAATTTATCAACTGGAGTTCGGTCTTTACCTTCGGTTAAAAATAATTGAGAAATACGCTCTGTTTCTCCGTTATCTGCATTTACCAATTCATCACCAGGTTTTACTTCGCCAGAATATACTTTGAAGTAAGAAACCATTCCGACTTGTGGTTCGGTTTGGGTTTTATAAATAAACATGGTGGTTTTATCTTTTGGATCGCATTTTAGTACATCGCCATTTTCTAATTTTTTGCCAGGTCTTTGTTCGGGTGATGGTGCAATATCATCTATAAATCCCATAATTCTGCCAGAACCCATATCTTTGAGTCCAGAAGCAATAAAAACTGGGAAAAACTGATGATGAGCCAAAGCAACGGTAAGACCTTGTGATAATTCTTCTTCTGAAAGGTTGCCTTCTTCAAAATATTTTTCCATTAGTCCTTCTTCGTTTTCTGCAGCAATTTCTACCAAAACATTGTGCATTTCATTGGCTTTTGCCATTTCAGATTCTGGAATTGGTTTTTTCTCTGGTTTACCTCCGTTTGCTGGAAATTCATACATCACCATTCTGAGTGCATCTATAATTGCATTAAAACCACCACCTTGATTCAGTGGATATTGCACAGGAACTACTTTGTTGCCAAATC
The DNA here is from genome assembly GCA_937876095.1 of uncultured Flavobacteriales bacterium. Lineage (GTDB taxonomy): Bacteria > Bacteroidota > Bacteroidia > Flavobacteriales > Weeksellaceae > CALFIE01. The sequence goes on from CALFIE010000087.1 coordinate 45,101, forward strand.
GTTGTTTGGCTTGTTCCAGTGTAGCGTCATAATCAGATTTTTGATGATCTACTTGATTGATGACAAAAACGGTAGGAGTTTGGTATTTTTTAACATATTCCCAAACCAACTCAGTCCCAACTTCTACACCAGAACTTGCATTTAACAAAATAAGCGCAGTATCTGCCACTTTTAGTGATGCAATTACTTCGCCTATAAAATCATCAAATCCGGGAGTGTCTAGAACATTAATCTTGTTTTTGTGCCAATTCACGAACATTTGGTGAGAGAAAATCGTGTTTTCGCGTTCGTGTTCCAAATCGGTATTGTCGGAAACAGTGTTGTGAGATTCTACTGAACCCCTTCTTTTAATCGCTCCTCCTTCGAAGAGCATGGTTTCTATAAAAGTAGTTTTACCGCTTCCTGAATGTCCGAGTAAAACTACGTTTCTGATGTCTTTGGTTTGAGTGCTCATATTTTTGATTTTTTAAATTAATTTTCATCTGAAGTATCTGATTTTTTATTTGTCAGATGCAACGCAGAAATGCGTTTCATTTTTAGGCGAAAATTTTTAAAATCATTATGTCGTAAAAGGCACTTTGAGTATAAAAATTTAGGAAACTAAAATTACAAAACTTTTTGATACGCTGTAAATTTTTTGATATGATTTTTGAAAGGTGATGAAGTTGGGAGGTGGAAGCAGGAAGCCGGAAAAAAAAGTTGAATCAAAAAAAACTTCTAACTCCCAACTTCAGACTTCCAACAAAAATTGTTACTTTTAACCAAAATTTTAAGAAAAATGGCATTAAGTAGAATTTGGAGTGCATTTATTATCATAGCAATTGCTGCTGCGACTTTTAAATATTTTAGTTCGGGTAATTTCAAAAGCATCTATAATGATATGGTGGTTGGTAAATCCGGAGACACCATCAAAATTCAACAGACCGACGTTGCCCAACTTCCTTTTCAGATAAAAGATAGTTTGGCTAAAAAAACAGATTTTTCTCAAAATAAAATTCATTATGCTAAAAAAGATAGCACCAATGCAGTTTCTGTATATAGAGTTCAGGAAGCAGATGGTGTGATTTCTACCAGCAAAACCGCGGTAGAAATTTGTGGAGGATTGATTGGAATTATGACGCTTTTTATGGGTTTTATGGCAATAGCAGAAAAAGCAGGCGGAATAAGATTTTTGTCGAGGCTTATACAACCTTTTTTCTCTAAATTATTTCCCGAAGTTCCCAAAAATCACCCCGCTTTTGGACACATGATGCTCAATTTTTCTGCCAATTTATTGGGATTAGACAATGCAGCAACTCCATTTGGTTTGAAAGCGATGGAAAGTTTACAAACGCTAAATCCGAGCAAAGACACTGCAAGTAATGCACAAATTATGTTTCTGTGTTTGCATGCAAGTGGTTTGACACTGATTCCGGTTTCTATCATTGCAATTCGTGCTTCTATGAAATCGGTTTCACCGACCGATATTTTTCTGCCTTGTATGATTGCTACTTTTTTTGCAACTATGGCTGCATTACTCATCGTTTCTTTTAAACAAAAAATAAATATTTTGCAACCAGCAATTTTGGCTTATGTTGGTGGAATTTCTGCAATTATTGCAGCGCTTATTTTCTTTCTGACCAAACTTTCTAAAGAGGATTTAGAAAATGTAAGCAAATTGATGAGCAATGGTCTGATTTTGTTGATATTTTTAGCCATAATTCTTGGTGGTATCTATAAGAAAATCAGCGTTTTCGATGCGTTTATAGACGGCGCAAAAGAAGGTTTTTTCGTGTGTGTAAAAATTATTCCGTATTTGGTGGGAATTCTGATTGCAATTTCATTGCTACGTACTTCTGGCGTTTTTGATATGATTATAGATGGTATGAAATTTCTGGCGAGTTTATCTGGATTTGACACCCGATTTGTAGATGCATTACCAACTGCGCTCATAAAACCACTTTCTGGTTCTGGAGCAAGAGGAATGATGGTAGATGCGATGAAAACTTTCGGACCAGATAGTTTCCAAGGGCGACTTTCTGCCATTTTGCAAGGTAGTAGCGACACTACATTTTATGTAATTGCGGTGTATTTCGGTTCGGTTGCTATAAAAAATACCAAATATACAGTTTGGGCAATGCTTTTGGCAGATTTGGTAGGTGTAATTACTTCTATTTTATTGGCGTATTGGTTTTTTGGGTAAAGGAAAAAATTATTGTAACCAATTATCAAAACTATTTTTTCGGAAGTGCTTCAGGAATTTTTGGAAGAAAATTGTAACAAATCCCATATTCTTTCGTCTTATTTTATAAATTCTTTTCTTATGAAAAAGACCCTTTCTTTTTTCTTGCTTTCTATGTTTTCTTTGGCTTTTTCTCAAAAAAAATGGAGTTTGCAAGAATGCTTAGATTTTGCTTTAAAAAACAATTTGCAAGTTATTAGCAATCAATACAATCAAGATATACAATCAAAAAATCTTGCTATTGCTAAAAGAGAATATTTGCCTTCTGTTTCTGGTACTTTTAACAACAATGCTAATTTCGGACAAAGCAGAGATTATCTAGGACAATCTGTGAGAACAGATGCTTTTAACAACAGTGCTTCTATTGGTGCAAATATGCAATTGTATAACAATGGGAGAATCAAAAAATCTGCAGAAAAATCTCAATATGATTTAGATGCCAGTTTGTTGGATGCCGAAAAAACTAAAAATGATATTTCGGTGCAAATAGCGCAATATTATTTGCAGGTTTTACTTAACAAAGAAGTAAAAAAAATCACCGATGAATCTGTAACAAATGCCGAAAAAGTTCTGAAAAGAACTAAAATCACCACCGAAGTTGGGACCACTCCGAAAACCATAGAAGCAGAAGCAATGGCGAATTTGGCAAGAGAAAAACAACGCCAAAAATCTGCAGAAATAGATATTCAGCGCGCATTGTTTTCATTAGCAATGTTGCTTCAAATAAAAGATTTCAATGGTTTTGATATACAAGATGTTTCTCTACCAAATTTGGTAGATGCACCACTCAGTTCTACAGAATCTTTTGTAGAAAAAGCCTACGAAAACCAACCACAAATAAAAGCAGCTGAAACGAGAATTTTGTCTGCCAAAAAACAAATTGAAATTGCAAAAACCGCGTTTTATCCTTCTATAGCAGCAAATGCAAGTTTAGGAACGTCTTATTATGATTCTTTTAGCACCAAAACCAATGGTTTTTTGAAACAATATCAAGATAATTTTGGGCAACAATTAGGGGTTTCTGCAAATATCCCGATTTTCAATAAAGGCATTACCAAATTACAAGTAGAACAAGCTAAAATTTCTGAAAGTATAGCAAAAAATACAGTGGAAATGCAAAAACAAGAAGTTAGACAAAATGTGCAAAAAGCCTATTTTGATGCCAATGCGAATTATGAAAACTATCTTGCAGCAGTTGAAGCAGAAAAACCTACCAAACTTGCTTTGGATTTTGCAGAAAAAAGTTATGAATCGGGAAGAACTACAATTTACGACCTCAATATTGCTCGTAACAATTGGATCAGCGCACAAAGTTCTGTTTCTCAGGCTAAATACAACTATTTTTTTAGTATGAAATTGCTTAATTTCTATGCAGGAATTCCGCTTTCTTTGTAATACGAGATACAAGATACGAGTTTCGAGATTCAAGGAGTAGAAGGTTTCAAATAATTTGTTTATTTTAGCATAAAGTAACTTGTAGCACGCAACTCGAACTTTGTATGTCTGTTTCAATTCTTGAAAAATTTTTGCCAGAAAACGCACTTCCATTTTTGAAAATTTGGTTTGCCGATTATCCTTGTCATTTAAAAATCACCAAAAACCGCGAAAGCAAATTGGGAGATTATAGAAAAATGCCAGATAAATCTCATCAAATCACCATCAATGCTACTTTGGAACCGCAATTGTTCTTTTTTGTGCTCACGCACGAATTGGCGCACCTGATTGCTTTCGAAAAATTTGGCAGAAGAATCGCACCACATGGAAACGAATGGAAGGTAACTTTCAGAGAAATGCTTCTAGAGAGTATTTCGGTGTATACAGAAGATTTGCGCCCAATTATTTCAAAATTTTCGAGATCCCCAAAAGCCAATTTTATGGCAAGTCCAGACTTGGTAAAATATTTCCACAGAGAAGAGGATTCAGAAGGTGTTTTTTTAGAGAATTTAGATATTGGTCACCAATTTACCTACCGAAACTTGCCCTATCTTATTCTTGAAAAATCTAAAAAAAGGTATCTTTGCAAAAATATTCAAAATGGCAAGAAATATTTTTTCAAATCCATTGCCAGAGTAGAAAAAATTTAAAAATTTTATGAGCAATTCCAATAACTATTGTGTGATTATGGCAGGAGGAATCGGAAGCCGATTTTGGCCAATGAGCACACAAAAATTTCCGAAACAATTTCAAGATATTTTAGGAACAGGAAGAACCATGATTCAGCAAACGCTTGATCGTATAAAACAAACGGTTCCTGTTGAGAACATTTATGTAATTACCAATCGTGAATATGTAGAACTCTCTCAACAGCAATTACCAGAAATTCCAACAGAAAACATTGTAGGAGAGCCTCTTATGAAGAATACAGCAGCTTGTAATATTTATATGATGAGTAAAATTGCTGCAAAAAATCCAAAAGCAAACGTAATTGTATTACCTGCAGATCACTTGATTCTGAAAGAGCAAAATTTTTTAGACAAAGTAAATTTCGCTTTTGAAATTGCTGGGAAAAACGATTATCTGATTACATTGGGAATCACACCAACCAGACCAGACACAGGTTATGGTTACATACAATTTTTAGATAAAAAAGGAGAGGATTATTTCAAAGTGAAAACCTTCACCGAAAAACCAGACCTTGAAATTGCCAAAGATTTCTTGAAATCGGGAGATTTCCTTTGGAATGCAGGAATTTTTGTGTGGAACGTACAGTCTATCTTGAAAGCTTTTGAACAACATTTACCAGAAATGTCACAAGAATTTCACTCTTGCGAATACAATTCAGACAAAGAACGAGTTTGCATAGAAACCATTTATCCTAAAATCAATAAAATTTCGATTGATAACGGAATTCTAGAAAAAGCCAAAAATGTTTTTGTAATTCCGGCAGATTTGGGTTGGAGTGATTTGGGAACGTGGACTTCGGTGTACGAAAATGCCGAGAAAGACGACAACCAAAATGCCGTAAAATCTAAAAATGTACTCACCTACAATTCCAGCGGAAACATCATAAGACTACGTAACAGCAACAAAGCCGCAATTATAGATGGTTTGAAAGACTACATCATCATAGACACCGAAAAATCACTATTGATTTGTCCGAAAGAGAACGATCAAATGATTAAAGATTACGTTTTGGACTTGAAAAGCACCAAAAAAGGCGAGAAATTTATATAATAAAAGATTGTTGTAAAAGATTGAAAATCAGTAAATAAACTAAAAAAATCATTTCAAGAAAATAATCAATGCAAAATTTCGTTATTAATTGATGATGAAAATAGGGTATTTCATAGTGTTTTTGATCAGCATTGCCACTTTTGGACAAAAAAAAGTGAGTTTTGAGCGGTTTTCTTCTGTTTTGGCAGGAATAAAACCAAACGAAGCCATAAATTTTTGGTCACTACATTTGGTTGATGGAAATTCTGATAAGGTTCTTTTAGAAAATGGCGAAAAAGTAGGTACAGAAAAACAAAAATCAGGATTTTTAGCAGATTCAACCAGAAATACTTTCTATTATATTTGTTATCAAAAAGGCAATAAATTGACCTATGTTACAACCAATGATACGCTGAAACAATTTATTTCAAAAACTGATAATGCAGAAGAAGCAATGGTTTTGGCAGTGTTGCAAGGTTATTATTTTGATGAAGAATACAAGCAATTTGCAGGAAACTATTATGAAGATTCCCAAAATTATTATTTAGATTTGGCAAAAATCACTTCAGAAAATTGTCCGTTAGCAAAATCATTTTTCATGATTACGGTAGATAAAAAATCAGGAAACACAATTTCTGTAAAAGATAATGGGGTCTATACTGAAGTGTATAGCAAAGAATGTAAAAATAACCCAAAAAATCCACCAGTTCAGATAAAAAAACAAGAAGAAAAACCGAAAAAGAAAACCTATTTTTAGAGGTGTAAAATCTGCGAAGCATGATTTTTGGCTTCTACTTTTTCGATGACTTCAGTGCAGACCGAATTTTCATCAAACAAAAATGTGGTGCGTACAATTCCCATAAATTCTCGTCCCATAAATTTTTTCAGTTTCCAAACTCCGAATTTTTCACAAATTTCGTGGTGTTCATCTACTAATAAATTATATTGAAATCCAAATTTGGTGTGAAATTTTTTCTGCAATTTCACCGAATCTGCAGAAATTCCGATCACTCGAAACCCTTTTTGTTTCAGCAATTCAAAATTCTCATTAAGATTACAGGCTTCTACAGTACAAGTTGGCGTATTTGCTTTCGGATAAAAGAAAATCACCAATTTCTTGCCTTTGAAATCACTAGATTTTGCCAAATTTCCATCTTGATTTTCCAACTGAAAATCGGGGAGTTTATCACCAGTTTTTAGCATAATTATATTTTTGTTTCGAGTTGCGTCTTCGGACTTCCATCTTCTAACTTCTTTTAGTATTTTTGTTCAAATTTACAGAAAATGACCAAGAAAGAGCGTGCAAGAATCGTAATGACCGAGTTAGAAAAAATCTATCCCGAAGTTCCGATTCCTTTATCACACAAGAATCCTTACGAACTTTTGGTTGCGGTCGCACTTTCTGCACAAACCACCGATAAAAAAGTGAATGAAGTCACTCCCAAACTTTTCGAAATTGCTGGAACTCCCGAAAAAATGGCGAAATTAGAAGTCGCAGAAATCAAAGTACTCATCAAAGAAATTGGTTTAGCCAATACAAAGGCCAAAAATTTGAAAAGAATGGCAGAAGTTTTAGTTGAAAATCATAATGGAATCGTTCCGCAAACTTTTGAAGAATTAGAAAATTTAGCAGGAGTTGGTCACAAAACTGCAAGTGTCGTAATGAGTCAGGCTTTTGGATTTCCTGCATTTCCTGTAGACACTCATATTCACCGATTAATGAAACAATGGAAATTAACCGAAGGTAAAAACGTTGTGCAAACCGAAAACGACGCCAAAAGTCTTTTCCCAAAAGAAACGTGGAACAAACTTCACCTGCAAATTATTTTCTACGGAAGAGAATATTCACCAGCAAGAGGAAACCAAGAACGAGATTATATTACGAAAATGCTTTTTGAGAAATAGTACTTAAACCACAAATCGAAGATTCGACGAAGTCAAAAGGCACAAAAGTAATTTTTACGTAAAAAGGCTAACAAAAGAAATCATAAGTTTAAAAATCAAGGATTTTTTTATTTTCTTTAATTAGTATTTTTTACTCTCTAATTTTTTAAAAAAGAATAAACTTTTGTGCCTTTTGACTTCGTCGAATCTTCGATTTGTGGTTTAAAATTTATTGTTTCTTCGCCCAAAGTTCCATTTTTCTTTCTAAGACAGATAAAGGAAGGCAGCCTTGGTTCAACAATTCATCATGAAATTTTGCTAAATTGAATTTTGTTCCCAATTGTTTTTCGTATTTTGCTCTCAGTTCTAAAATTTTTAGCGAGCCGATTTTGTAACCCAATGCTTGTCCGGGAACTGCCATATAGCGCTCTATTGCAGAAGTTGCGCCATCTTCGGAATCCGAAATATTATCCAAATAATATTTGATAACCTGTTCTCTCGTCATAGTTCCGGTGTGAATTCCGGTATCAACAACCAAACGAACAGCGCGCAACATTTGATCGCTTAAATATCCCATTTTTTGGTAAGGATCGGTGTATAAACCAAATTCTGGACCCAAAGTTTCGCAGTAATGAGCCCAACCTTCTCCGTATGCGCCAAACCAACCAAATCTCATAAATTTTGGGATTTTGGTGTTTTCTTGTTGAAGTGAAATCTGGTAATGATGACCAGGAATAGCTTCATGTAAAAAGAGCGATTCCATTCCGTTGGTCACATTGTATTTTTTAGGATCAGGAAGTGGGACATAGAAAATTCCGGGGCGTTTTCCATCGGGAGTTCCTTGCAAATATTCTGCAGAAGCACTTGCTTCTCGAAATTTCTCGGTTTGTCTGATTTCAAATGGAGATTTCGGTGTTACATTGAACATCGTTTTCAGTTTCGGGGTAATTTTGGTTAAAATTCCTTGGAAAGCATTCAAAACTTCAGTTGTAGTTTTATAAGGCATTGCTTTTGGATCGGTAGATTCGTGGTGAATAAATTCTTCCAAAGTCCCATTAAAACCAATTTGTTGTTGCACTTTTGCCATTTCTGCTCTCAACATTGCCACTTGTTGTAAACCAATTTGGTGAATTTCTTCAGGCGTTTTATTGGTTGTCGTCCAACTTTTAGCGTAATATTTATACGTATTACTTCCATTTGGTAAGGCGTTGATTCCGTCGGTTTCGCGTGCTTTTGGTAAATATTCGGTTTCAAGAAATTTCCCCATTTTTGTGTAAGAAGGGATAATTTTTTTAGAAATCATTTCTTTGAAGAGAGTGGTGTATTTTTCTTTTTGTTCAGGAGTGAAATTATTAGGAAAATTCTGAACCGGTCCGAAAAAAATATTTTTTTCGAAATCAGAAGTCGTAATTTCTTCAGCTTTCATTTGCGGAATCATTTTCAGAACGAGTTTTTTAGGCAAAACAACATCGTTGTTGATTCCTTCTTTGAAATTTTCGGTTGCCTTATTCATCCAATCAGAAAATTTTTCTACTCTTTTCAACCAATTATCATAATCTTTGGTTGTATTAAAAGGCTGATTTCCTTTTCCGCTCCCAAGCAAAGGAAAATCTAAAGGCAATCCACCAAATTGTGTAAATGGTAGAAATTCAGGGTGATATGCGTAACGTTCTATTTTGTCTTTCAAGGTATAATCCAGAACATCGTACACCACTTTTTTGTCGTCGGACAAATTTTTGTAATCAATTTCTTTCAGTTGTTGCAAGACGCTGTTATAGAATGCAACTTCTCCCGAAATAAAGTCTTTATCAATATTTATTGGTAGTTGATCATTGTATCTTGCATCACCTTGTGATGTGGCTTGCAAAGGATACAGTTTGAGATATTTTTCGTAATAATTACACGCAATAGAATCTATATCTATCGTACTAATTTCACTTATTGGGCGGTCTTGTTTTTTACAAGAAAATGCACCGAAAACAATTGCAAGAATCAAAATGCCAATTAAAAGTAACTTCTTCATTTTCTAAATTTTAGAATTGCTAAATTATAAATTTGATTGTTATCTACAAGTATTTTAGAATGTTTAAAAATTATTAAAAAAATCATTGTGCAATGAATCTATTTTTTATCTTTGTTCAATGAGTATAAATATCGAACACGTATAATTTTTTTTCTTTTACCAATGAAAGGGCTTTTAAAAATTTATCATCCTGATGAAACTTTAAAATACAACATTAAAAGTACTTACTGCAAAGCAGTTTACATCAACAAACAATATTTTTTGGAAGTTGAAATCATAACAGATGAAGGTTTGGATCATGTAGATGACGACTCTCTGCAATATCATTTTCCACAATTATCTTTGGATCTTTTCGATTTTCCTATTGATTCTTCTGAAATCGAAGGGAAAACATTTGTCATCAACGATTCTGATGAAACATACACCGAAGTTGACCTTTTTGATGATGAAGAGGCCTATATTTATAACAACGAACTCTGTTTTGGGAAAGATGAAGATGGTGAACTTCAACTGATTTGGAATGGCACGATTGATGATTTCTACACTGGCACAGATAATCCGATTCCTTTTAAACTGAAATGTCATTTTAAGCCAGACGAAATAGATGTGGAAGAATAATTTGGGAAGTTGAAATCTTGTTGATTTTTTGTAACTTAAAAAGGTTTTTATTTGACTTTTTAAATTGCGCCATTGTATTTTTTGCTCTAACAAAAAAAAACGCGAAATTGGCGATAAAAATCTTTAAAAAATGATTTCCTCTACACCTAAACCACCATATTACGCAGTAATATTTACTTCAATAAAAAATTCTGAAGACCAAGGTTATGAAGATATGGCAGATAAAATGTGGAATCTTGCACAAAATCAACCTGGGTTTTTAGGAGCAGAAAGTGCTCGGAACGAAGTAGGAATCACCGTTTCTTATTGGAAAGACTTAGAAAGCATCAAAAATTGGAAACAAAATACAGAACATCTCTTCGCACAAAAAATGGGCAAAAATGTTTGGTACAAAAATTATAAAGTCAGAATTTGTTTGGTGGAAAAAGATTATGAATTTTAGGGAATATTCTTGAATTAATTATTCTTGTATTTAATTAAAGCAAAAAGAAAACCTTCAGATTCCCAAAAACATAATAAGCATCGCATATTTTCGTTATCAATAAACTAATAAATATAGTATAAAATTCTAATTTACAAGCAAATGTTTCTACAAGTAATCGCACCAAATACAACTCCGCAAACACAAGAACACGTTTTTTCTTTTTGGCAAATTATGTTCCACGGCAATATTTTCGCCAATGTGGTGATGATTACTATCCTCTGTTTGGGCGTTTTTTCGTTGTATATTTTTTTAGAAAGGCTTTTCTACATCAACAGACAACAGAAAATCAATGATGCAAATTTGATGAACAACATTAATGATTTACTAAAAGACGGAAAAGTACAATCCGCAATCGACTATTGTGAACGACAAAATACACCTGAAGCGAGAATTTTGCAAAAAGGAGTCACGAGAATTGGTCGACCAATTTCGGATATTGTAAGCGCAATGGAAAGTCAGGCACAAATTGAAGTTTCAAAATTAGAGAAAAACCTTAATCTTTTAGCATCTATACCAAGTATTGCTCCAATGTTGGGACTTTTGGGAACGGTGATCGGAATTATTATGGCGTTTTTCAATATGGCTAATATGGAAGGATCGTTTTCCCCAAAAACTTTATCTACAGGAATTTACACCGCACTCGGACAAACAGCAACTGGACTTGCAGTGGCAATTCCGTCCAACTTTTTTTATAATTTGTTGCTTACCAAAATTGACAAATTTGTTTTAAAAATTCAGAATCTTACTTCAGACTTTTTAGATGTCATCAATAAACCATAGAAAATGAAAATAAAGCGCAGAAATAAAGCCAATCCTGAGTTTTCACTTGCTGCAATGGTAGATGTTATTCTACTTTTGCTCATCTTTTTTATGGTAACTTCGGCCGCTTCTAACGTGAGTGCAATTGATGTGAAATTACCAAAAGGAGAGGTTGAAAACCCCAATATTCCGAATGAATTATCAGTAAGCATTAAAGAAGACGGCGCTTATTTTGTAGATGACAAACCTGTGCAAAAAGAAGCACTTGAACAAACAATAGTTAATCGTTTGAATGGAGCAAAAACGCCCTCTTTTACAATTAGAGCCGACGAAAATACACGACACAAAGAGGTGGTTTATTTAATGGAAATCGCTGAAAAACATCAATTTAGCATTGCAATTGCAACAACTAAAGAGCAATAAATGAGTAACTACTCTACATACAAAAACGAGGATAATAAAGACAAACTGAAAAGTGGAATCATCACCGCAATTGTATGGTCTTTGCTACTGCTTTTTGTCTTTATGTATAAAATCGCAGAAAAAATTCCTCCTAAAAAGGAAGTTGTGACGAGAATGCTCATTAATTTCGGAGATAATAGAAATGGTGACGGCATTGAAGAACCTGCAAATCAAGACGGTAGTTTGGCTTCAAAAGCTACTACCAATTCTGATGAAATTCCTAAACCAAAAGTTGTTGAAAAAGTAATTGAAAAACCACAACCAATTCCCTTGTCTCAACCTACCAAAAAAGAAACAACTTCAGGAAAAATCATTACCGGGAAAGACAGTAAACATTCGGTAAAAACCTCAGAAAAATCTGAAAAAACAGAAAAAAATAACAAAAAATCGGCGATTTCTTCCAAAAACGAGACTTCTAAAAATTCGGGTTCCAAAGCAACAACAGCCAATTCTAAAACCAGAAATGGCGACGGAAAAGGTAATCAAGCCATCGGAAATCTAATTAAAGGGCGAGGAACAAAACCAGGTTCACAAGGCGACGGAAAAGACATTGGCAACAATGGAGATCCACTTGGTGGCGACGGAAATGGCGACAGCAAAATAGGTATAGATCGCAAGTTGGTCGGTTTTATTCCCGGAACAATGGGACGTGGTGGTGCACAACCAACACACAAATGTTCCATCGAAGGTCGTATCGTGATTTCGTACACGGTTGACAAAGCCGGAAACGTGGTTTCTGCACATCGAGCAAGTGGGATTTCCGATCCTTGCGTGGTTTCTACTTCCATTTCTTGGGTGAAAAAATTTGTAAAAGCCGAAAAAGCAAGTACGTCATCTTCAGGAACTTACAAAATTGTTTTTTAAATATTTTTTTAAGTTAATTTTGAGTTTGGTCTAAGTTTGGGCGCCAATTTCCGCCTTCCGCTCTCAATCTTTATATAAAAATCCTGTGCTTCCTCCATACATTTTTTATAAAAAGGATTTCCGCTCAAGTCGGGGCGTAATGACGTTTACAAAATACGATTTTAGAAAAATCCATTTTTTTATCTTTGCAAGAAAATTTCTTGAAAAATAGTACTCAAATTATTTCATTAGAAGATTTCGAAACCAATTATCAACAAGCGATTGATTGGCTATTTGTACAGATGCCCAATTACCAAACCGATGGAAAAAAGGCCTACAAACCGGGCTTAGAAAACATCACGAAACTCTGCGCTTTTTTTGGAAATCCGCAAGAGAAAATCAAATGTATTCACATTGGTGGAACCAACGGAAAAGGCTCTGTTAGCAATATGTTGGCGTCGATTTTACAAGAGCAAGGTTATAAAGTTGGCTTGTACAATTCTCCTCATCTCATTGATTTCACCGAACGAATAAAAATTAATGGTGAAAATTGCGACAAAGTTTTTGTGTATGATTTTATTCAAAAGTTAAAGATTTTACCCGAAGAAATTCGCCCATCTTTTTTTGAATTTACCACGATTATGGCTTTTGAATATTTTTTTCAAAACCAAGTAGATATTGCTATAATAGAAGTTGGTTTGGGTGGAAGATTAGATTCTACCAACATCATACAACCATTGGTTTCTGCAATTACCAATGTTCAACTTGATCATCAAGATATATTAGGTGAAACTATTCAAGAAATTGCGCAAGAAAAAGCGGGAATAATTAAAGAAAACACACCAATAGTTTCAGGTGAAGAAATGGATTTGGTAAAGAAAATTCTACAAGAAAAAGCGAAAGAAAAAAACGCTGAATTTATTGATGCGACGATTATTCAACATCATTTTCAATCTGATTTAAAAGGTATTTATCAACTAAAAAATATTCGAGTGGTTCTTGCAATAATTCAAGAATTAAGAAAAAAATATTTTCCCATTTCTGACGAGAATATTAAAAACGGACTTTTAAATGTCCATAAAAACACAGGATTCATCGGTCGTTGGTTTGAGTTTTCAAAAGAACCATTAATTATTTGTGACACGGCACATAATCAGGCAGGATTAGAAATAATTTTTAAACAATTGGAAGAAATTCCGAAATTCAAACACATTATTTTAGGTTTTGTAAATGAGAAAAAGATTGATGAGGTTTTGCGTATTTTACCCGAAAATGCCTCCTATTATTTTGTAAAACCCAAAATAAATAGAGGTAGAAACCCAGAAGAATATGAAGAATTACTAAAAATTTCAAAAATTGATTATCGCCTATTTCAGGATGTGGAATCGGGCTATCAATCTGTTTTACAAAAAATTAAAAAAGGAGAAATGATTTTTATTGGCGGGAGCAACTTTGTAGTAGGGGATTTTTTAGAAAAAAATTTGCAGAAATAAAAATTTGCCGTATATTTGCCCAACTAAAAACAAGGGTTCTTAGCTCAGTTGGTTCAGAGCATCTGGTTTACACCCAGAGGGTCGGGGGTTCGAATCCCTCAGGACCCACTTTTAAGAAAAAATCTCACATTATTGTGAGATTTTTTTGTTTATAAATCATTATCATTTACATTTATGAAAAAGAAAAGCTAAATTTAATTATTAATATTGAAAATAAATTAAACTAATTAAATTAAATTTTGTTAATTTTATTCATTCGAAAAAAAAGAATCAGCATGAAAAATTTTAAAATATTTATTGTAGAAGACGATGCTTTTTTTGGCGAAATGATGCGTTTTCACCTACAGTTGAATCCTGATTACGATGTACATTTGTTTACTACATCCAAAGAGTGCTTATCTAATTTGTACCTAAATCCTGCAATTGTTTGTTTAGACTTTGGATTACCAGATATACAAGGAGACGAACTTCTGAAGAAAATTTTGGAGTATGATCCTAAACTTCCCATCATCATCATTAGTGGACAAGAAGATATTGAAGTGGCCATCAATTTTTTGAAATCGGGAGCAAAAGATTACATTATAAAAAATGAACACACCAAAGAAATGCTTTGGAATTCCATTATTAAAATCAAAGAAAATCTCACCCTAAAAAATGAAGTAGAAGACTTGAAAGAAAAACTGGAGCAGAAATTTTCTTTCGAGAAAACCATTATTGGACAAAGTGATGCCATAAAGGAGGTTTTTTCTAAAATTAATAAAGCAATCAAAACCAACATCAATGTATTGATAACTGGCGAAACAGGAACGGGAAAAGAAGTGGTTTCCAATGCAATACACTACAATTCTGACCGAAAAAACAAACCTTTTATTGCCATCAATATGGCGGCAATTCCGAAAGAATTAATGGAAAGTGAATTTTTCGGGTATGAGAAAGGAGCTTTCACAGGAGCCAACAATAGAAGTATTGGTAAATTTGAACAAGCAAACGGCGGAACTATTTTTCTGGATGAAATCGCAGAATTGGACCTCAATTTACAAAGCAAATTGTTACGAGTATTGCAAGAGCGAGAAGTCACTAGGATTGGAGGTGATCAAAAAATAAAATTTGATGCCAGATTAATCATTGCAACCCACAAAAATTTACTTGAGGAAGTGAAAAATGGCAATTTCAGGGAAGATTTGTATTACAGAATTGTAGGTTTGCCCATAGAATTACCACCTCTGCGAGAACGTGATCAAGATATTTTGGTATTGAGTAAACATTTTATAGAATTATTTACCAAAGAAAACAAGATGAAACCAATGTTTCTTTCTCCAAAAGCAAAAGATAAATTAATGAAACATCCGTTTCACGGAAATGTTCGCGAACTGAAATCGGTGATTGATTTGGCTTGTGTAATGGCAGAAGATAAAGAAATCCAACCAGAAGATATCACCTTCAATAGTGTTAATAAAGTTGAAACGCTCTTTTCTGAAGAAAAATCGTTGAAAGAACACACATCAGATATTATTTTTCATTATTTGAAAAAAAACAACAATGATGTGATAAAAACTGCAAAAATTTTGGATATAGGCAAATCAACCATTTATAACCTATTAAAAGCAAACGAAAATTCTTAATTATGAAAGTTGCCAAACTGCTTTTTTCTGAAAACAAATTTGTCAAAGAACACAATCAACAAGAGTTAGACTACCAAGAAGCACAATTGGTGCTTGGTTTTGGTCATAAAGCAATTTTGGCCGAAAGTAATTTTTATGAACTACTGAAAAAGAAATTTCCAAAAGCAGAAATTGCACTGTGCTCCTCTTCTGGAGAAATTTTTTGTAATGAGGTTTTTGATGATACCGTAGCAATTACCGCAGTTAAATTCAATTCTTCTACTATAAAAACAGCAGAAATTTCAGTTGGGGAATGCAAAAATTGTTATGAAGCGGGCGCAAAACTGATGCAGAAATTACCACAAGAAAATCTGAAATGGGCATTTGTACTTTCAGATGGGAGTAATGTAAACGGAAGTGAATTGGTAAAAGGTCTCAACTCCAAAAAACCAGAAAATGTATTAATTTCTGGAGGATTAGCAGGAGATGGAGCCAATTTCGAGAGCACTTTAGTTGGTCTAAATAGTGCACCAAGTACGAAAAGAATCATCATTATAGGATTTTATGGTGAAAAATTACAACTTTCTCACGGTTCATTTGGTGGTTGGGAAAGCTTTGGATTAGAAAGAGTAGTCACCAAATCTGCCGAAAACTTATTGTTTGAAATAGATGGGAAAGATGCGCTAGATTTATATAAAAAATATTTAGGGAAATATGCCGAAGAATTACCTGGTTCTGCTTTGTTATTTCCACTATCCATCAAAACAACAGAAGAAGCAGAACCTGTAGTAAGAACTATTTTATCAATAGACGAAAAAAACAATACCATGGTTTTTGCTGGTGATATACCAGAAGGTAGCAAAGTGAGGTTTATGAAGGCCAATTTCGACCGATTGATAGATGCAGCAACAGATGCAGCTAAAATTTGCACCTCTTTTTATGAAAGTTCACCCAAATTAGCAATTCTTATCAGTTGTGTAGGTAGAAAACTCATTTTGGGAGACCGAATTTCTGAAGAAGTAGATGCTATTGCAGACGTTTTCGGAAACGAGGTTCCTTTCGTTGGGTTTTATTCTTATGGCGAAATTTCGCCAATTAAACCATTTGCTAATTGCGAACTTCACAACCAAACCATGACAATTACAGCGATAAATGAACTAGATTAAGGATGGATTTTCATAAATTACTCAATAAGCAAATCAATAAACATTTACCAGCTGATTGTTTAGATGATCCTAGGTTTCACAACTTCATAGAATCGGTCAACAAATCGTATCATTCTTTTGAACGAGACAAAGAATTGATGGATCACGCTTTTGAGGAAAGCGAATTAGAATACAAAGAATTATTACACAATTTGGATTCGGAAGTTCAGTCAAAAGAACTCTCCATCAAAAAATTATATCAGTCGCTTAGATCACTCGATCCTACTATAAAAGGGTTGGTTTCTAACAATTTAGTAGAACTTACCGATTATTTCTCAGTACAAATCAATAAGAGGAAGCTCATAGAAGAACAGCTAAAACAGCAATTCGAATTTCAAAAAGTATTGATGAATATTTCTACCAATTACATCAATATTCCTCTAGAAAAGGTAGATCAACATATAAATCGTTCTTTAGAAGAATTGGCAACTTTTGTAAAAGCAGATCGGGCTTATGTTTTCAGATATGATTTTAATGTAAATACGTGTTCTAATACCCATGAATATTGTGTAGAAGGAATAGATGCGCAAATCCAAAATTTGCAAAATATTTCTTTGGATCAAATGAAAGAATGGGTAGAAGCAAACAAAGCAGGAAAATCTATTTCTATTTCAGATGTCAGTACTTTACCAAAAGGAAACCTGAAAGATATTTTGAGTTCTCAAGACATCAAAAGTTTGTTTGTAATTCCTATGATGCAGCTAGACAATTGTCTAGGATTTGTTGGTTTTGATTCGGTTAAAAATCACTATCACTATTCAGAAACCGAAAAAGATTTGTTACAACTTTTCACACAAGCATTGGTAAATGTGCGAGAGCGTGTTGTGATGGAGCGAAACCTTACCAGAACGCTCAATTTATTGAAAACTTTGGTAGCGAATCTGCAATCAGCAATTTTGATGGAAGATGATAAAAGAAAAATTTTGTTTACAAACGAGTTGTTTTGTTCTATGTTCCAAATTCCTGTTTCACCAGAAAATATGGTCGGAATAGACTGTAGCAATGCAGCAGAAGAATCTAAACATTTGTTCAAAAATCCAGAAGAATTTTCAAAAAGAATTCAAAAAATTCTTACAAAAAGAGAATTGGTAACCAATGAGTTGCTAGAAACAACAGAAGGTAGGTTTTTGGAGCGTGATTTTATCCCAATTTACAACAATGGTAAATACACAGGTCATCTCTGGAAATATACCGATGTTACCGAGCGAATTTTAACTCAGAGCTTATTAGAACAAAGTGAGGAAAGAAACAGATTGATTATGAATTCTGCAATCAATGCAATAGTAAATATTGATTGTAACGGATTCATTACTTTTTGGAATAAGAGTGCCGAAAGTATTTTCGGGTGGACCAAAGAGGAAGTTCTTGGGAAAACTTTACCAGAAACCATTATGCCAGAAAGACACAAAAAAGGTCACGATGATGGGATAAAAAAATTCATGAAAACAGGTCACGGTCCAGTTCTCAATAAGCAAATAGAATTACCTGCAATCAAAAAATCAGGGGAAGAATTTCCCATGGAAATCTCTATTATACCAGTTGAACAAGATGGTAAAAAGTTTTTCTGCTCCTTCATACAAGATATTTCCGAAAGAAAAAGAGCAGAATCTAACTTACGTACTCAAGAAGAGAAATATCGAAACATGATTGCCAACATGAATTTAGGACTCCTAGAAGTTGATAATAATGAGGTAATACAATATGCCAACCAAAGTTTTTGCAATGTTTCTGGTTTTGATTTAGATGAACTTTTAGGGAAAAATCCGGCCGATGTATTTGTGTACAACAAACAAAAAGTAGACCTCATAAATAATCAGGTAGAACTAAGGAAACAAGGGGTTTCTAGTGTATATCAGATTCCAGTAAAAAACAAAAGAGGAGAGTTAAGATGGTGGGCTATAAGTGGAGCTCCAAATTATGATGATCAAGGCAATCAAATCGGTTCTATTGGGATTCACCTAGACATAACAGACCAAAAAAATCTAGAAGAAGACCTGAAAAAAGAAAAGGTAAAAGCACAAGAAGCTTCTAAAGCAAAAGAAGCGTTTTTGGCAAATATGAGCCACGAAATCCGCACTCCACTCAATGCAATCATCGGGTTTTTACGAGAACTCAGCAAACAAGAACTTACCGAATTACAAAAAAATTATGTAGAGAACAGTTCATTTGCTTCTCAGCATTTGCTTTCTATTATTAATGATATTTTGGACATATCCAAAATAGAAGCAGGAGAAATGTCTTTGGATATCAAAGATTTTTCACTACAAAATTCTATAAGCAATGTGATTAGGATTTTGTCTTCTAGAGCTAAACAAAAAAAACTGAATTTACATTATAATTGTGATGATGAATTAGCTCCGGTATTTTTGGGAGACTCCTCTAAAATAGAACAAATTTTGTACAATCTTATCGGTAATTCGTTGAAATTTACTCAAGAAGGTGGTATTGATGTTTCTTGCAGACTAATTTCTGATCATCCCAAATATCAATCCGTAATAATTTCAGTAAAAGATACGGGAATTGGTATGAGCAAAGAGTTCATTAATAATATTTATAAAAAATTTCAACAAGAAGACGCCAATATTACCCGAAAATTTGGTGGAACAGGTTTAGGAATGACCGTTACCAAAGAATTGGTAAAGCTCATGAAAGGTAAAATAATTATTGATAGCGAGAAAAACAAAGGTACAACTGTAGAAATCACCCTAAATCTTAACAAAGGAACTGCTAATAAAGAAAATACAACAAACCAACAAGGATTACCAATATCAGTAGAAGGAGTAAAGGTACTTTTGGTAGAAGACAACGAGCTCAACAGGTTGGTTGCACAAAACTCTTTGAGATATTTTAAATGCGTGGTTACTGAATGCGAAAACGGACTAGAAGCTTTGAAAATATTAGAACAAGAACGGTTTGATATTATTTTGATGGACATCCAAATGCCAGAATTAGATGGGATAGAAACCACCAAAAAAATTAGAAAGTCATATAATTTGTCCACGCCAATCATTGCACTTACAGCCAATGCATTTAAATCTGAAATAGAGAAATGCAAAAAGGCAGGAATGGATGATTATCTTACAAAACCCTTTGCAGAAGATGCATTATTAAAAATAATTGCAAAATATACCACCAAGAAAAAAGGATTTGCTATACAAATGGAAACGCCAGAAAACATCAAACCACAAAAACCTCTCTACAATCTGAATTCTATTCGCCAATTAAGCAGAGGAGACGATGAATTTGTGAAAAAAATGATTCAGCTATTTATTTCACAAACAGAAGATATTCTTCCACAAATAAATGCTGCACTCCAAAACGAAAATTATATAGAAGTTTCTAAATTAGCACACAAAATGAAACCAAGTATTGCAGGAGTCGGTATATCTTCTATCTCAGAAGAAGTTGTTTATCTAGAAAAAGAAGCCAAAAATTCAGAACCAAATAGCGCACTTTTGGTTTCTAAATTTTCTACAATAGAGAAAACATTGAGAGAAGCTATCAAATTACTAAAGGAAAAAGAGCTCCATTAATAATAAATAATTCCAAATTCAACTATTTTTTTCCAAATTTTGGAAAATAAAATAAATTTAGTTTTATGTAAATCAGTTGGTTACAAATAAGGCACGTGTTTGGCAAAAGCATAACAATAAAAAACACGTCATGCATTTTTTAAACCAACCAAAATTTTTTATCGTAGACGATGATAATTTTTGTGCAAATGTTTACGAACAATTTCTCAAGAATTTGAGCTACACAGATGTAACCTACTTTAATAGTGGAGAGAAATGCTTGGATCATCTCCATTTGAGACCAAACATCATTTTTTTAGACCATAATATGGATGAATTAAGTGGTTTCGAGGTTCTAAAAAAAATCAAAAGATATGATCCCAATATCTACGTAGTTATGGTTTCTGCACAAGAAAGCATAAGTACTGCTGTAGAAGCACTCAAGTTTGGCGCTTTCGATTACTTAGTAAAAGATGCCAATGTTTGCGATAATATGGGAGTTACTATTCAGAAAATTATCGATATCAACAACGAAATTTCGAAAAGCAATTATTGGGGGCTTAGAAAGCTGTTCAATATGTTTTAGAGCAAAAATCCATTTCTTATGAGACCTATTTATTACATCATTTCTATATTGGTGCTGACTTTTATGTCCTCTTGTAAAACCCAAAATATACTACAAGAAAAAGAACCAACCAATAATCTTGCGGATTTTCAGTACAATCCAAATTACCAATATCAAATCAGAAAAGGAGACAAAATTTCTCTTTCAGTTTGGGGAGAAGACGATCTGAGTGTAGGTTCTACGTATGGTATTTATAATTCCAATGAGGTTTACGGAAAATGGCTTTTGGTAGACAACAGTGGAAATATAGAAATTCCAAGACTTGGTACCACTACTGTAATCGGTAAAACAGTTCCCGATCTGAAAGAAGAAATTAAAACAAAACTAAAAAAATGGTTGGTAAAACCAATTGTTGATGTAAAGGTTCTTAACAAAGAAATTACGATTATGGGAGAAGTCAGAAATCCTGCAGTTATTCAAGTAGATAAAGACCAAAATACCTTATTTGAGATGATTTCTAGAGCAGGAGGTTTTGATTTCTACGCCAACCTGAAATACATAAAAATTTTGAGACAAGAAGGGGATAATGTTCGCGTAACCAACGTAGACATTACCAACGCACAAGATATTTCTTGCCAAAACACTCAATTAAGACCAGGTGATTATGTAATTGTACCATCTAAAAAAAGCAAAGATTTTGAGAAGAGGATTTCGGTGATACTACCAATGGCAACTACTGCAACTGCAGCAGCAATATTACTTGGAGCTTTTTAAAAAAATTAAAAAAATGAACAACGAGAATATCAAAATTTTGAAGCCTTTTTTCAGCGGATTACCTATTGTAATCATCGCAGTGCTTCTATCGATTTTCGCGGCAAATAAATATCTAGAATATGCTACACCAGTGTACGAAAGTACCGCAAAAATGAAATTGGCAGATGTGAAAGATGGCACACCAAGCGAAAACCTTTACAAAGATTTTGATGCTTTTTCTTCGGCAAACAAAATCAACACCGAAATAGAAGTCCTGAAATCGTCTAATCTTTTAGAAAAAACCCTTTCTCAATTGCCTTTTTCAACAGAAATTTACAGAAAAGGAGAGGTAAGATCAGTTGAACTATTTAGAAATTCTCCGATTTTAGCAGAAGCAACCTTTGCAGACGACTCTAATTACGACAAAAAATTCACTATAGAAGTTCTTTCTAAAACAGATTTTATGGTTGTTACACCAGAAAAAAAGGAAATAAAAGGACAATTCGGAGAGCCAATCAATATCAATCGCGGCAAAATGCTGATTTTCAGCTTGCATTAATTCGCTCACTTCGCCGACCATGGCTTTTTTCATCAATTGCTTAGTCACGCGCACTGAACTCGCTGGCAAGGCCACCAATTTCGCTGCGGCACATCGCGCTTCTTCCATCACATCAGCAACGGGCACCACGGCATTGCCTAAGCCTATATCAAAGGCTTCA
>CALFIE010000088.1 GCA_937876095.1 uncultured Flavobacteriales bacterium
ATTTTATTGGTAAGAAAATTCTTGATTCTCAAGAAAAACATAAAAAATGGTGGCTTCGATTAGGGATTTTCACAGTTTTGCTACAGTTGCTTTATTTCAAATATTTCAATTTTTTCATCCATAATTTTAATGATTTTCTTCAAATTTTTGGGCTAAAAAGCCAACTGAAAACACTTACTATTTTATTACCAATAGGTATCAGTTTTTATTCTTTCAGAATGATTGGATTTTTGATGGATATTAAAAATAAAAAACTCAAAACGATTCCATCTTTATTAGATTATTCTGTATTTGTTTCCTATTTTCCTGCCATTATTTCTGGACCAATTGATCGTGCAATGCCTTTTCTGAATCAGTTGAAAGTAACTCGTGAATTTTCTGCAGCAGTTTTTTCAGACGGATTAAGACAACTTTTGTGGGGGCTTTTCAAAAAATTGGTAATTGCAGACAATGTCGCAACCATCACTTCTGGTTTATTTGGTAGTTATACTACTGTAAACGGAAGTGCCTTATTGATAGGAGCAGTATTGTATCTTATACAATTGTATGCCGATTTCTCTGGATATTCTGATATGTCAATCGGTATTTCAAAATTACTGGGAATTAGAGTCAATGCCAATTTCAATTTTCCACTATTTGCGCAAAATGCTGCGGATTTTTGGAGAAGATGGCATATTTCGCTTACTTCTTGGTTAACTGATTATGTATTTACACCATTATCCATCACATTTAGGTATTACGATAAATTGGGATTGATTCTTGCAATTATCATCAATTTCTTGATTATTGGTTTTTGGCACGGTGCAGAATGGCATTATATCTTTTTTGGATTGATCGCTGGATTGATGTATATTCCATTGATTTTGAGTGGAAAAATGAACAAAAAAAATAAATCAGAATATCGTTTAATTCCTACATTCAGAGAACTCATCAATATGGTTTTTACCTTTTTCAGTTTCAGTCTTTTGATGATTTTATTTTTTGTAAAAGATCTGGAAATGGCTACACAATTTTACTCCAAAATATTCTCTAAGTCTCTATTTCAAATACCAAATTTTCCTTTCCAAAAAGAAGTTGCTGCACTCATTCTAATGATGATTCTGATAGAATGGATTGGTAGAAATAAAGAGTTTGCTATAAAAGAAATGTTTCATTTGCAACCTAGAATTATACGATGGGGATTTTATTACCTATTGGTATTTCTGATCTTCTTGTTTTATATTGCACCAAAAGGATATATCTATGCACAATTTTAGAAATTCTCTTCTCAGATTATCATTATTTTCGGTATTACCACTTTTGGTTATTGCTTACGCAATCTATTTAACTGGTAAAAATACAGGTGATTTTTATAAACGATTTACTTCACCTCCTCAAAACTCCCTAATTTTAGGAAGTTCTAGAGGTTCATCTATAAATCCTGCAATTTTAGATAGTATTGTACAAAGTAAATATCCTGATGTAAAATTTTACAATTATGCTTTTACGTGGGGACACTCTCCTTATGGTCCAAAATATTTGGAATCTATAAAAAAGAAATTAGATCCCAATACTAAAAACGGATTGTTTATTTTGGTGGTAGAACCTACCTCTTTGATGGTTGATCGTACAAAACCAGACGAACCAAGTTTTTATTTTGAAAACGATAAATCTGTTGCCAAAACAAAATTTGTAAACATAAGTCCTAATCTCGAATATTTGGTTGAAAGCTACGATTATTCTATTACCTATGAATTGAATAAAAAAATTATACCTCCCAAAAACCCAATGGTAGATTTACAAATTTTGGATAATGGTAAGATGCAAGTAACCATGATTAAAGATTTCCCGCCAAAACAAAGAGCTGAAGTCAATAAACAAAAAATGCAAGAGTTCAGAGAAAGAATCAATGGACTGAAATGGTCAACTAATAGAGTAAATTATTTAGAAGAAACAATAGTATTTTTAAAAAATCATGGTAAAGTAATCATGGTAAGAACACCTATAAATAAAGTTCCTTACAATATTGAAAACACAAGCGTTCCTTATTTTGATATCAAGCTTAATGAATTGGCAAAGAAAACCAATGTTTCTTATATCAATTACAATAATTATAAAAACAATTATCATTGTATAGATGAGGTGCATCTAAGCCAAGAATCTATGACAAGATTTAGTAAAGAATTAGGGAAATTACTTTTTGAAGAAAAATTTAGATAAATTATCAATAAAGCTCCTTCCTAAAATTAATATTATATAATCCAGAACGTATACTTTTGAAATCCAATACCAAATAGTGCAAAATCATATTCCATTTTTTGAAAAAAGAAGCATTGGCAATTTGGTAACTTCGGTGCATTCTTCGGATATGAGTTCGGTATTCTTCGGGAACACTTTTATCTATATTTGCCCAATTTTCTAAAGCTTCCCATAATAAAACACGGGTAGTTGCAGGTTTTATTTTTTTGGAATCTACTTGAGTAATTCGGTTGTTTTCGTGTATTCCTCGCATTGCAATGGCTTGATCTATACTACCGCCAAATAATTTCAGATAAAAAGACAATCTGATGGTAAATTCTGAATCCTGATGCAAACGTAGTGCTGGATTGAAATACGTTCCCATTTTCTGCAAAGCAGTTTTTTTAATGGTTAATGTATCCAGATGAATCATTCCAAAACTACCGCGCAAATTCATTTGACCAGGACAAACATCTTCAGGATTTTGTTTTTTGTAGACGGTGTCTAATTTATCTTGATACAAATCGTAGAATTGTTTTTTGGCTTCATCTGAATAATAATGAACACCTATTGCTCCGTAAACTCCTTCTACTTCAGGATTTTTGAACAATTTTTTTTCGGCATCAAAACGATTGGGCAAATAGAAATCATCTGCATCTAGAAATGCAATATAGTCGCCATTTGCTTTTTCAATCCCTAAATTTCTAGAAGCTCCTGCTCCGTGATTTCCTAGATCTGCATGCTGAAACAATTTCACACGATCAGGATATTTTGCTACCAAATTTTTGCAAACTTCTAGTGCATTATCAGGAGATTTATCTTCTACCAAAATCACTTCTGAAACTTCTAGAAATTGCAAAGCAGATTCTACTGCTTGTGTAATATAATTTTCGGCATTGTACACCGGTGTAATTACAGAAATTTTCATTTAGGGAGTACAAAATTTTTATTTACGGCTAAATAATTGGTTGTTAGATAATTTCAAACGCTTCATTATAAGTGATTTTACGCAATCCTTTTGGCAAAATTCTATAAATATCGTAGTTCTCAAGTACTTTCATAATATCCATTAATCTGGTTTTGGAGTACAAACTAGCCAAACCAAACTCAAACTGAATAAGATGAACTGCATTTTTGGATAACATTTGTACACCTCCTTCAAGAACCTCTTTTTCGTGACCTTCTACATCAATTTTTATAAAATCTACGTAAGAGATGTTTCTTTCTTTACAAAAATCGTCCATAGTTTCTAATTGTATGGTCTCTGTAAGATTTAGTTTTTTGTTGTGTCTGCCGTAATCTTGGTTATCCAAAGATGCCCAAACAGAACCATCATAATCGTAATGAATTGTGCTTTCGCCTACCTGATTACTTAATCCAAATTTACAAAGTTCAAAATTTGGGTAATCTATTTTTTTCAACTCTTCTTGGCAAAATTTGGTTGGTTCAAATGCATAAATTTTAAATGGATGATTTTTCAAATGTGAGATTAGCGATTTAGAATAATCCCCACGATTTGCTCCTACATCAAAAATCAAAAGCTCTTTCCCAATTTTTTGTAGTATTTCAAAAACATATTTTTCACCACTTTTTTTGAAATCTGAGCCATTACCATAATTCATTCCTCTCAAACTTGCATAAAAAAGTCTTTCGAAAAAAGGTTGAAGCGATTTCTTACCGTACAAAAAATTCAACATTATTTTTTATTTAATTAAATTAATACTTCTGTGTTCTGCATTTAAATATATGACAGATTTCCCAATGTTATTATTGATTGATTTTACCACTGCATTTGGAGTAAGAAAATCCTGATAATATGCTAAAACATTTTTTTTCATTTCTTCAAAATTTTCTTCTGTAATTTCGAATAAATGGGTTTCTATAAGATGATCTAAATCTTCTAAATTTTCAAAAATTAGGGCGTTTTTTAGATGTACTAAATTAGGATACATCACTTCTGCATATTGTTTTTGAATAATAGGAACGGTACCAACTGACATTGCCTCTATGATATTGTGACAAAGCGGCATCACCACTCCTGGACAACAAAGATAGTACTTAAATTTTGATGTCAAATCCCTAACTTCTTCTATTGGAATCTGGTAATTCTCTTTCAAAGAAAAAATAAATTTTGAATATTGTTTTCCTTTATTATTGTAGCTAAATGTTCAGAATTTTTAATAGAAACAAAATCTTTTTTCTTAGAAAAAAATTGCAGTAATCTTACTCTGTTTTCTACCTGGAAAGGAGTTTTCTTAATTTCTGAGTAAGCTTGTTCATCAAAATTCCCGAAACAGAAAATCGCATTCAATCGTTCTGTATTTGTTTCTATTTCATGATTCCAGAGGTTTTTATGATACATATTCGGATGAAAACTCATCGGAATATGAAAGGCGTTTTGTTCCTGATTATTCTCATTAAAATAATTCTTGAAATAATCTGCATTGAAATCCGAATCCTTAATTGTAATATATTTCTCGGGTAATTTTCTATTAATCGAAAGAAAATTTTTCTCTTTAACTATTAATGAAAGATAATGATCTCCGTTTCTCAGGTTTCGGAATTTCGCAAAATTCATAGGATACACTATTTTGTAACCCGCTAATTGATAAAATTTCAGCACCAAATAGAAAAACCGATGATATAGATTGGGATTTGTAAAATCTACCAACAAAGTTGGTTGCTCAAATGTTTCTTTTTTCGGAAATTTTAAATAGCAAAAATCCAAAAAATCCCGAACCAAGGTTCGCACTTGTTGTACTCTTTTGTTATAGATCATTGGGTTTATTCAGTGCATGAAATCGGTATCTTGTTTTCAAAAGTGTAGGATCTGCAATAGCTTGACTACAGAAATAGGTGTATTTTTCAACACCATTTTTATTAGCACTTTCAAACGAGAGAAAACTTCTGTGTATGTGTTTCCTAGCTTCTGTACTCATATTTTTTTGTGTTTTACTCCAAGAATCGAGAGATTGGTAGAGCAAAAACAAATTTCGGTAAAAAAGGCTAGAATATTGTTTTATTTTGGTAATTCTATTATCATCATGCACTCCTCTTATAGAAACTGCTTGATCTATAATTCCTGTTTTCAAATGGCTATAAAACGCTAATTTGGTAATAAAATCGGTGTCTTGATGCACTCGCAAATTGGCATTGAATCGTAATTTATATTTTTCAATTGAAGCTTTCTTCACAGTAAGTGCAATTAATGAAAAAAACACTCCAAAATCTCCATTTAATCCTAATAAACCCTGAAAAACATCGATTCCTTCTGCTTGAAATTTTACGGTGGTCAAAGTACTATCTTTGAATTTTTCTTTATATTCTGATTTCCCTTTTTCTGATAAAAATTCTACACCTATCGCGCCAAAAACACCATCTACTTTCGGATTTTGGAACAAAATACGTTCTGCATCAAAACGATTTGGCAAATAGTAATCATCTGCATCTAGAAATGCAATATATTCTTGCGATACCTTTTCTAATCCCAAATTTCGAGTTGCTCCAGCTCCGTGATTTCCAAAATCTGGGTGTTGGTAAAGTTTTACATGATCTTGGTATTTATTAACCAAATTTTTGCAAACTTCTAGAGATTGGTCAGTAGAAGCATCTTCTATCAAAAGAATTTCTTTTACCTCATCAAATTGCAAGGCAGATTCTACTGCTTTTGGTAGAAATTCTTGCGCGTTGTAAACTGGTATTATTACAGAAATATTCATTTTATTAATATGATGGTGATTTTTCCAAAACCAATTGCTTTTATTAATACTTTTCTAAAATTATTTTTCTAGCAATTCTACAATTCCATATGGTGTTAATAAAAAACACACGTGTCTATTATTAAACAAAATTGCAGGTTTTGGTGGCGAAATAAGAACCGAAGAATTCGCAGTGAAATGCGCAATACTTTTGGTAATATCTTCTACTTCGTAGCAAATATGATAAAAGGAATTTTTGGAATCTAGAAATTTCTGAATCGGCTTCCCAGAAACCAATTCTAATTGCAAACCATCTTGCAAAGAAACCATACACAAATCTACTTCTTGCAAAGGATCGTGCAAAATTTCAGAAATCTCCAAAATGTTTGGATGCAAATTTCTAATTTTTTGCAAAGTAGTCTCTATATTGCTACACGCAACACCTATGTGATGGAATGTCATTCTGGTTTTATTATGAAATCGATTTTTCTATACTGGTAATTATTTCACCCACATTTTTCCAATTTTGCATATCTTGTGTTAAAAATTTTATTTGGTAGTGGTTTTCCATAGCCAAAATTAGATACACATTATTCAGAGAATCCCATTCCGGAATTTTGGCAGCATCTGTGTTTTCGGTAAGTTGAAGTGTTGGTAACTGAAGTGTATCTCTGAAAATTTCTTCAAGTTCTGCTAAAATTTCTGTTCGTGATGCCATTATTTTTAAATATTATTTTTCATTAATGAAGGGCTATTTTCTAGCAACTCCTCCTAATTAATTTGGTTGATTTTTGTATTTATTTTTGCAAATATATCAATTTTCTAACCGCCGAAATCAAGTTAGAATTTCAATTTTCGGTACCAATGATTTTTTCCTTCTCTTTTGATTACGATTCCCACTTCATTTTGTGGATGATCTAGTGAAAATCTTTTGATGACCATGTCTTGTTTTTCAAAATTAAATTCCCCGAAAAATCCTTTTATTTCAGGGTTTTCTAGCTCTATTTCTCGCAGCAAATCTCTTGATACGTTTTCACTATTATGCGGAAATGCAAATGGAACTTTCGGTTGATTGGTGATCGATTGTATGATTTTGCAAGAAGTGATGATATCTTCTTTTATTTCTTTTTGATCTAAAAATTTGTAATGAAAATGTTGTGTACTATGTGCTCCAACTGTAATTAGCGGATGTTTACTCAATGCTACAATTTCATCTTTAGCAAGATAAGGTTTCAATGTTTGCAATAGTTGCGATTCATCAATCCCCATTTTTTTTGCTATTTCTCTTGGTAAATTGGTGTCATTAGTAATATTAATCAAAAAATTGCTGACCGTTTTCCTAATTTCTGAATCGGATTTCAAATCTAGAAAGTCTTTAAAAATAGATTTCAAGGTAGCTTCATCAGTTAATCTTACTTTTTCTATCAAGATAGATAGTAGATTTTTATACATCCATTCTTTATTATCAATCAAAGAAGTGGTTATGAAAAAAATGGCGGGAATTTGGTGTTGCTCAAGAATGGGTAAAATTTGGGTAATCAATTCTTTGAAACCATCATCAAAAGTTAAAATAAAAGATTGGTTGCGAAATTTTTGGGTTAAAAAATTATCATAGGAAATCAAGTGATAATTTTTCTTTAGAAAACTCAAGTCTCGCTGAAATTCCGAACCTTTTTTTATCTGGTATAAATTTTTGATATAATCTGGTGTATCATCTGCAATCAAATGATAATAGCCACCAATTAGTTTTCGGCGATCTGCAATTTTGTAGAACCTAACAGGAAGTTTATTTAGTAAATAATGCCACATTACTAGGTAAAAATACAATCACCATCTCCGTAATTTAGGTGGCAATTTTTTAAATTTTCTATTTCAAATTTTTTGTGCATAATACTCAATTTTTTAGATTGGGTGTAATTCTTGTAGAAACGGTCTTGTACAAAAGTGTGATTCAAAATATTATCATAACAGTGTACTTCTTTACACTTCAATCTCAGAACAAACAAGCTAACCAATTTTTTTACAATTGATGTGAGTTTTATTTCATCTTGTGCGTAGTAAAGATAGATTTTTAATTTGGATTCGAATACTGAAAATATAAGAAATCCATCTAATGTACCTTTTTTTAGAATTTTTATAGCATACAAACCATAATTGGAAACTGTGGTACTGAAAAAATACTTGTTTTTGACTTCAATTTCTTGTACTGGTGATTCTAAAACCCAACGATAATTGAGCAACCAATTAAAATAGTCTTTCGATTTTGGATAAAAATGATTCGCAGAATTTTTTTGGATAAAAGTATACAACTCATCATCTACATAATTTACATATTCAATTTCAATTTGGTCCGAAACTAATTTTTGTTGAATTTCAGATTCTAATTTTTTATTGTTTTTAGTTTTAAAGAAACCATCATGCTGAAAAGTATAGGTAAAACCAGTCATTTCTTGTATGGTTTGGAACTCTCTAGAAGCGTCGTACAATTCTTTCACGTGGTAATTAAACATGTGCGAAATGAAATTACCGTCTAAATCTTGCAATGCTTCTCTCATGATGAAAAATCCCATTCCTTTTGCTTGATCAGAAGAATACCAAGCTGATGCTGCTCCTAATTTGATGGATTTTTCTTGATAATTCCACCAAAAATGATATATGCACAAGTAACTTTCTATGATTCCATTTTTTTTGAAATAATACAAAACCACATCATCATCATCACTTTCGGGATTATGATAAAGTGCCCATAATCTAGATTTGCTGATTGGCAACTTCTCTTGTTGCCAAAAATCTGCATTGTTCAGTAAATTGGGGATTTGTTTTTTTAATATTTTTTCAATCATTTATAAAGCAATTGGTAAAAGTGAAACATCAAAAATACGACTTATTATTTTCTGCCCAAATTGCTAATTGTAGTAAATTCCAATGCTTTTTGTCATTATTTAGAAATTGCTGTGTATTTTGAAAGTCAATCAATTGAAATACTTTGCTCTGGTTGTTTTTCAATAAAACATCAGATAATTGTTTAAGTGAAGGCTGATCAAACCAATATTTCACATTGGATCCAAAAC
The DNA here is from genome assembly GCA_937876095.1 of uncultured Flavobacteriales bacterium. GTDB lineage: Bacteria > Bacteroidota > Bacteroidia > Flavobacteriales > Weeksellaceae > CALFIE01. Next base: position 8,987 of record CALFIE010000088.1, read on the forward strand.
CTTGTTTATGGCGATTTCTAATGGTATCTGTCCAGTAATTTTGCATGGTTTCTCTCAAGATAATTTTATCTTGGTTGGTTGATATTTTGAGATTTTCAGGGAGTTGAATACAAAATTCTGCAAAATCTACATCTAAAAAAGGAGTTCTTACTTCTAGAGAATTTGCCATTGCCATTCTATCAGATTTTACGAGCATATTTCCTGGTACAAATTTCTCTAGATCTACTCTCATAATATCATTCAAAGAACTTGGATTTGCCGTAAAACTGTAATTTTGTTGATACACTGCACCAACTCCTAATTTTTTGATTTCCTGAGGAGAGAAAAAATTTCTGATATGATTCTGGTGAAAATCTAAAATACTATTGAATTTTAAATTTTGTTGGGTGATGAAAGACAACGTTTTTACATTTTTTAGCAAATTCAATCCAAATTTTGCAATAATATTTCGGTAGCTGAAATGGTTTTTCATTTCGTTTTCTACGGTATAGAAATGGTAACCACCAAATAACTCGTCGCCAACATCACCAGCTAAAACTACTTTTAGATTTTTGACAGCAGCTTCGCAAATTTTGTATTGTGGTGTATAACTTGAATCTGCAAAAGGTTCATCAAAAAAAGGTGCAATTTTCTTAATTTCATCTGCTACATCTGCACTTTTCTCATGAATTTCTATATGATTGGTTTGGTATTTTTCTGCAATTTCTTTGGCGTATTTCAGTTCATTATCCTTATTATCATACCCAAAACTGATGGTTGTTTGTTGCGGCAAAAATTCATTAACAATCGCAACAATCGTAGAAGAATCTAAACCGCCACTCAAAAAACTACCTACTTCTACATCTGCAATTAGTTGTTTTTTCACTGCATTTTTTAGTAAATACGCAAATTCTTCTTCAGCTTCTGCTAGTGAAATTGTAGTGTCTTTTTTGGGAATGCTGTAATATCTTTTTACAGAAATTTTACCGCTAGAATAGACCAATTGATGTGCAGGTGGAAGCGAAAAAATATTGCTAAAAATACTTTGATAAGTAGAAACATAACCATATTGCAGGTAATGTGACAAAGCTTCTGGATTGATGGTTGTTTGTACCAAACCCGATGCTAAAATTGCCTTGATTTCTGATGCAAAAATAAATTCACTGTTTTTACCAATAGCATAATAAAATGGTTTCTCGCCAAAACGATCTCTTGCACAAAATAACTCTTGTTTTTGCTCGTCCCAAATTGCAAAAGCGAACATTCCGGGCAATTCATCCATCAACTTTTGACCATTTTTTTGGTACATTGCCAAAATAAGTTCGGTGTCAGAAGTACCATGATAATGGTAATCTGCATATTTTTTTTTGAGGTCCAGAAATCCGTAGATTTCACCATTTAGTACAATACATTCTTTTTTGGTATCCGAAAACATGGGTTGTTTTCCGGTATCAGACAAGTCCACAATCGATAATCTACGATGTCCCAAAGCTGCATTTTCAAAAAATTCAGCGTGTGCAGAATCGGGACCACGATGTGCGATTGCATCAGTCATATTTTGCAAATGTTGTTCGTAGTTTTTAGCTTTTGGAGCTATGATTCCGGCAATTCCGCACATTTTTTTTAAGATTTTTTATTTTAGTTTCTTTTCAGAATTCAAAGGTAATTTATTTAGCAGTAATTTATTTTCAAACATTTGAAATAGCAATAGGTTTTCATACCCCAAATTTCCAGTTTGTTTCATTAATAATTCATTCGAATTGCAATTTCTATAAGTATTTTTGTAGGCAGCAAAAGAATAATCTCCTGCTTCAATTTGTTTGACTGAAATGTTTTCTAAAGCAGGAAAATTACTAATCCCCGACAAAATAAATGGGGTGGTATTTTTGTGTTTCTGAGAATTGTAAAACCAATTAGAATCTGGTGAAACTGAAATTATAGTCAAATTTTCATGTTTCAAATCTATAGCTTGTAAAAGGAGTTGCTTCATCAAATTATTATGAGTAATTGCCTCTCTTTTTTCGTTGAAAGTATTATGCTTGATCATATAAAACTGTGGAGTCATCAAAAAAACAACAAAAAACAAGGTGTAAACAACCACCAAAAGTCTATTGGTACTAATCTCACTTTCATTAATTCTATAAAAAAGCAGAAATAATACTATAAAATTTAGGAAAACAAAGGTACTTGCAAAGTACAAGGAATCTCCTGAATTTCTAGCAAAAAACATCCCAAAAACAAAACTAGAAACGATGCTCAAAATCAAAATTTCTTCGAAAATAAAATTATTAGAGATGAAATTTTCAAAATTTAATTTTGATTTTTTTGTTCTGATGATAAAAACATATAACACATAAAAAATAGAAACCGAATAGGAAAAATAACTCAAAATATTGCTGTTATAATTCATTAATCGCATTACCAAACTCACAGGTTGCGGATTGGGTCTTATGGTATAAAAATATACAAAACAAATACTTGCAAATAATACCGAGATTGAAAACAACAAAAAATATTGATGTGGTTTTTTAGCATACCGAAAATAGAGATATGCTGCCACTACAAAAGTAAGTAAACCAACTGATGCTTTGGTGAATAATAACACCATCAACAACAAAAACATCGCTAAAGTTATATTGGGATTTTCAACTATTTTTTTCTGATATTTTAGAATAAAAATCCAAAAAATAAATTGATAAACATGTGCTAAAATTAGACTTTCACTCGATAAATAAGCAGGAAAACCACCAACTCCAAAAAAAATCATGACATATACAACCAATCCCGGGAAAAACATCCAATCACTTTTTTCGGAGAATTTGAAGTGTTTTTTTGTTTTATCAAACAAAATAAAAAGATATTTGATGAATAATGGCATTATGAAAATCGGATAGACCCAATTGTAAAACTTTATCACCTTCAAATCAATCAATGAGGACAAACCTGCAAAAACATAGTGAGAAAACCAATGGTAATTATAACTTGGTGCACCATGAATGCGTGTAGAAACAGCATGATCATACAAAATAGAATTAGAAATCGCAGCATGAAATAGCGTATCTGGAATAGATTTTCCGTTGACAATCAGTTCTAAAAAAACCGGAGACAAAATTTGTGATACAGAGGAATAGATAAGCAATACAAAATAGAGACAACACAAAAAACTCAACACCAGATAATGTAATTTGAGCTCCCTTATTTTTCTAAATTCCCAAAGAAAAACAGCAACAAAAATTACTACAACTATGTATTTTAAAATTGTACTGTATGGAAACAAAACAATCCCAATTAATGGCAAGAAAATACTCATCAATAAAAAAACCAATACTTGATTTTTTTTGAAAATAGATGGTAACAAAAGAAAAATACCTAGTAAACTGAAAATTGAAGCCACTTCTAAAGAACTCATTGCTACCAAAGCATTTCTGGTAATGTGTTTTATGGCAAATAAAATCACAAAAGCGGCTCCTAGAAATCCGAAATTTAGGGAAAAAACTTTAGAATGAAGTGGTTTCATTTAGTAGCTTTATGATTGAATCTATGTTTTCATCTTGCAATTCATAAAAAAATGGCAAACGTAAAAGTCCATCTTCAAAAAAATCAGAATTTTCGAGTGAACGACCATCGTGTTTATTTTTATAAAAATCACTTTTGTGCAAAGATAGGTAATGGAAAACTGCTAAAATATTATTTTCTTTGAGTTTTTTGATGACTGCAGTTCGTTGTTCCAAATTTTTGAAAACCAAATAGAACATATGTGCATTGTTGGTTGCGAAATCTGGAATTATAGGTAAAGAAAACTGAGGATTTCCTTTCAAACTTTCATAATATCTAGTCCAAATTTCTCGTCTTTTTTGTTGAATATCTTCTAAATTTTCGAGTTGAGCCCACAAAAAAGCTGAAATAATTTCGCTTGGTAGAAAAGAAGAACCTGTATCTACCCAACCATATTTGTTAATTTCCCCTCTGAAAAACTGAGAACGATTGGTTCCTTTTTCCCAAATAATTTCAGCACGATCAATGTATTTTTCATCATTGATGGTTAACATTCCGCCTTCACCAGAAATAATATTTTTGGTTTCATGAAAAGAAAACGCACCTAATTGTCCGATACTTCCTAGAGCTTTTTTGGTACCATCTGAAAATGTATAAAAACTGTCGATTGCTTGTGCAGCATCTTCTATCACTAGAAGTTGGTGTTTATTAGCAATTTGCATGATTTTTTCCATGTCACAAGCAACTCCTGCATAATGTACAACTACGATTGCTTTTGTTTTGTTGGTAATTAATGGCTCAATTTTGTTGGTATCAATATTCGGATTATTAGGACTAGAATCTGCAAAAATTATTTTTGCGCCTTGTCTCACAAAAGCTAAAGCTGTAGATACAAAAGTAAAACTTGGGATAATGATTTCATCATCTTGCTCAATATTGGCAAGTATAGCACACATTTCTAGCGCATCTGTGCAAGAAGTGGTAAGCAATGCTTTTTTGAAACCATATTTTTTTTCAAAAAATTCTTGGCATTTTTGGGTGAAAATTCCGTTTCCTGAAATTTTGCCAGAAGCTACCGCTTCTTCTATATATTTGGTTTCGTTACCAGTAAGGTAAGGTTTATTAAATGGAATCATTTGATAAATTAAATTTTCTGTTTTCTTACTTTTAATGTTATATTTTTTCAAAAAAAATAGAATGAATTTTCAAAATTAATTAAAAAAATCTAGGTGATTTTCTTCCAAAAGTGCTTTATTATTAATGTTTCGGCAATCACATATCCTCTGTTTTGGTAAAATTGGCATGCTTGAATGTTTTCTGCTTGTGTAGGTATTTGCATGGTCGTCATTCCGTTTTCTATACAGTATTCTTCGGCTTTTTGCAGAAGTACTTTACCAAAACCTTTGCCTTGAAATTTGGGATTGGTTGCAATAAGACCAATTTTACCTTTGTCTCCTTCTTTTTGTACGGTTACAAAACCGATGGTTTCTTCATTGTTTGCAAGATAAAAAATTTTTTCAGCAAATTTTTTGTTGATACTATTGATAATCCATTCATTATACAAATTCTGGAAAGGTGCTTCACCAAAATTTGGGTCAAGCAAAAAACGGCTGTGTTTTCCACTTTCGTAGGCTAATTCCTTGAAAAATTTCCAATTTTTGGGATCAGAGTCAGTATCTTTTATAGTACCAAACTCTCCTAATTCTTGAACTGATAGTTTTTTCTCGAACAACACTTTAGTTTCCTGAAATGTACATTCGTAATCTTCTATTTCCACTAAAAATTCGTTTGGTTGTTTCACTACAATCAACTCAAAATCAGATTCTGTAAACACCAATTCCCCAGAATTTTGAAGAAAAACTTCTCCGATATTTTTATTAAAAAATTGGCTGTCCCAATCTAGTTTATGTGGTACCATACAATTCATCTATTATGTAAACTGGTCGGTTTTTGGTTTGATTAAAGGTTTTCCCAACGTAGATACCAACAACTCCTATACAACTAATAATCACACCCGACAAAAACCAAATCGATAAAATAAGTGAGCTGAAACCTGGTTCTGTAATTTGGTGTGTAAAATACGCATAGATGTAAAAACACCCTACCAAAACAGAAAGTGCCGAAATTATAGCTCCGAAAGTCACAAAAATTTTTAGCGGTTTATCTGAAAACGACACGATTACATTGAAAGCCAAAGAAAGTAATTTCGAAAAGCTGTAAGACGATTTTCCTTCTTCTCTATTAGCGTGTTCTATAGGAATAGTAGTCGTATTATACCCAACCCAATTTACAAAAAGCGGGAAAAATTTAATCTGATCTTTTACCGAAAGTACCGAATCTATCACTTTTTTTCTGTAAATCCCAAAATTGGCAATTTCTCGGTTGATTTCGATTCCCGCAAAATAATTAAAGGCTTTGTAAAAAAACTGGGAACCCAATTTTTTAGAAAAAGAATCTTTCCGCACTACTCTACGAGCAAGTACCACATCATAACCTTCTTTGGTTTTTTGGTACAATTTTTCAATTTCTTTTGGTTGATCTTGCATATCGCAATCCATCACTACTACAAAATCTCCTTTAGCAAGTTCTAATCCTGCGATAATTGTGGCGTGTTGACCAAAATTTCTACTAAGTCTGGCTATTTTCAAATTTTTATTTTCTGCAGCCAATTGTTTCATCACTTCCCAAGATTGATCTGGACTGCGATCGTCTACTAAGATTAACTCGTAATCCTCGTTCATTTTAGCCAAAGTCTTCTCAATTTCTGTTACCAAAATGGGCAAAATTTTCTCGGCTTTATAAACTGGACTTACGATGCTGATCATGATTATGAAAAATAATGTAAAAATAGGGTAAATAAATGATATTTTACAAATTCAAGAAATGATGATGTTTTTGCGAAACCAGATTTCGCAATGAAGTTAGTTCTGTGATTTCTTTTTCGATTTTATTTTTTTTGGCAGATAATTTTTTGGCTTTCCCGAAATTTCCTACAACTGTATTTTTGAAAATACTTTTTTTCAGTTCGCGCAATTCTGTAGTTGGAGCGTTTGGAATTGCAGGATTCATTATTTTAACTTCTATTCCCAAGTTTTCATATTTTTGGTAATCTACTTTGTCGAGCTCTTGTTTTCCATCGTGTACTGCTCTACTTTTGGTTGCCAAAATTACTTTTTTCTTATGAAAATGCAATCGATTCACATACTCATTGTCTTCACCATAATGATAAAAATAAGGATTGAAACCTCCGATTTCCTCGATGGTTTTTTTTGGTAAAAACCAATGAGCTGCATTGATGAAGTTCAGCTCATAATACAATTTTAAATTCCCCAAAACTGCATCTGAAATGAAACGGTTTTCAAAATTTTGCGCCAAATATTTATCTATGAAAATGTCTAATTTTTTCTCGGTTCCATCTACATGAATTGGGCTCAAAATCCCGATTTCAGATTTTGGCTCATAGTTTTCGTACACTTCTAGAAGTTGTTTCACCGTATCCGGAAACAACCACGCATCTTGATTCATCAGATAAAAAAAATCTGCACCATTTTTGTAAGCCAATTCAATTCCCAAATTATTAGCTTTACCAAAACCCAAATTTTCTCGGCTCTCTACAAGTTCTACTTCTGGGAAATTATTTTTTATGAAATCTACGGTCTCATCTGTAGATGCATTGTCTACCACAATTGTATGCAAAGGAATGCTGGAATTACGAAGACTCGCAAAACAAGTTTTTGCCCATTTCATGGCATTATAAGTAACTATAATTACTGTAATTTTCTGCATTTATCTTTTTATAAATTTAGAGATTACTATTCTTTTCGCAATCGCTGGAATTCTGCTTGCATTGTACCAAAAAGTTTTCCATGCCGAAATTTTGAAAAAATAATTTTCGGCAATACCAAATTCTTTAAAATTAATGCTAGAAATTCTCTTACTCTGGAAAGAATCATTCACCAAATTATTGGCATGTATAAACTGAATAAACATCGGTTTTTCATCATAAAAAACATAATCTGGGTAATTTCTGTAGGTTGGGTGTTTTTCTTTGATGACGGTTTTCACATCGGATTTATTTTCTACAATGCTTACAAAAGGATTGGCAATGGTATAAAACTCATTTACAAATGCTGTGGAAACGCTGGTTCTGGTCAATTGCAATCCACGTCTAAGATCAATCACCAAATTATGAATTGGGCGAAATAATTTTTGTACATTTTCTACGAAATCTTGGTGTAACAAATCATCATTATCTATATCGCTACTAATGACAAACTTGGTTTCTGGTAGGTAGAAATCGGGAATCATTTGTACTAATTTCTGGCTCATTTCCTCGAAATCTTGCACAAAAACGGGGTGAAAATTTACACATTTTTGTTGAATATCAGCAATGATTTTCAGGTATTTATCTGGAGTTTCTTTATCAAAAAAAACCAACCACACAAAATTTCGGTTACTCTGATTGATGAATGAAGGCAAACAATATTGCTGAAAAATTTCAAAACGATCTTTCAACCACTCTTCACTCAATGGTTTTTTTCCGATTCTGGTAGTGGCCCAAATTTGCGTAGGAACATTGAACCTGGTTGATATGATGTGAATATACTCCAAAAAAGATAATTTATTGTTTGATTTTCACTTGATTTCTATACTTGATAATGAATGCGTATTTTTTCAAAATTTTAAAAAAATATGACGGTTTTACCATAGGTAAATATTTCAATTGATTATCCGTTTAATTACCCATCCCTGTAATGTTAGCAATAATAAGCCTAT
>CALFIE010000089.1 GCA_937876095.1 uncultured Flavobacteriales bacterium
CAGAGGTTGCAGAATATTCCCAGAAATTAAATCATCGTAATACGAATTGCGTTTTCGCAATTCTTGATCTAAACATTTTCTAAAAATTTCTATATTTTCAGGAGCTTTATCAAATTCTATCAACCATTCGTGGTAAGGCAGTTCGCCATTTTCTGGTGTAACTTGTGGCGCAAGATGAAATTCGGTAATCTGTGCAGGAAATTGCTCTACCGTTGCTTTCATAGCTTCTTCTACTTCGTAGGCAATTACATGTTCACCAAAAGCAGAAGTGAAATGTTTGGTTCTGCCAGAAACCAAAATTTTGTAAGGATTTTTATCAGTAAATCTCACTACATCACCTATAGAATACGCCCAAAGTCCAGAATTGGTGGTCAAAATCATTGCGTAGTCTTTGTTGAGTTCTACGTCTTTCAAAGTTAATCTTGGTGCATCTGTTTTGCCAAATAATTCGAGAGGTATAAATTCATAAAAAATTCCGTGATTGGTTAGTAGAAGCAGTCCTTCTTTTTCGTAATCATCTTGAAACGCAAAAAAACCTTCACTTGCTGGGAAAGTTTGTACAATATCTATTTTTCTGCCAATCAACTCGATCATTTTTTCTCGATAAGGTTCATAGTTGACTCCACCTGTGATGATGAGCTGTAGATTAGGGAAAATTTTGCCAATTTTTTGGTGTTTTTTATCGATGAGTTTTTCAAAATACATAATCAACCAAGGCGGAATTCCCGAAATCAGAGTCATATTTTGGTTTTCGGTTTCTTCTATAATTTTATCTACTTTGGTTTCCCAATCTTCAATACAGTTGGTTTCGTAACTTGGCAATCTGTTTTTTTGTAAATATTTTGGAATGTGGTGCGCTACAATTCCCGAAAGTCGCCCAATTTTAATTCCATTTTGGCTTTCTAATTCGGGGCTTCCTTGCAGAAAAATCATTTTGCCATTTACAAAATCGGCATTGTTTTTTTGTTCTATGTAATGGAAAATAGCTGACTGTGCAGCTTTTACTTGGTAATCCATTCCTTCAGAAGTGAGCGGAATGTACTTGGTTCCTGATGTTGTTCCCGAGGTTTTTGCAAAATAGGCAGGTTTTTCTGGCCAAAGAATGTTTCTCTCTCCTCGTTTGATTTTCTCGATATAATATTTTAGATCTTCATAATCGGCAATAGGAACTTTTTTCTGAAAATCAGAAACAGATTGTATCTCAGAAAAATCGTGCGCCAATCCAAACAAGGTTTTCTCTGCGGTTTTCACCATTTGCAAGAGCAATTCCTCTTGTAAAAGTGCACCGTTTTTTTTGAAATTTTGGGTTTCTGCAACGTGCTTTTTAGCCCAAATTTTAGCAATATTTTTTTTGAAAAAACCAATCATCGCACAAAAATAAACAAAAATCACCATCGTAGTTGCACCAAAAGTAATTAATGAAAGAATTAGAACAAAACCAAGTTTTTCGGTAGCGATTTCAAAAGATTTAGTATTTTTGGACATCCATAAGTTATGAACTATTCTACCATACAAAAAGATTTCTATCGCGAAAGCGGAAAATGGCTGTCTGATTTCGAAATTTGGGCAAAATGCATTAATCCCAATTTGCATTTTATTTACCTATTAAGAAAAACCCAATCGTATTCCAAAAAATCTATTTTGGGCGTTTTTTGGAGGATGGTTTTGCGACACCACCAGATAAAATATGGTTTCCAAATTTATCCCGAAACCGAAATTGGGGCAGGTTTGTATTTGGGACATTGGGGAAATTTGGTGATCAATCCCAAAGCAAAAATTGGTAAAAACTGCAATATTGCACAAGGTGTAACTATAGCACAAGCAAATCGTGGGAAAAACGAAGGAGTCCCAGAAATTGGCAATCAAGTGTGGATTGGTCCAAATGCAGTAATCGTAGGTAACATAAAAATTGGTAATAATGTACTAATTGCACCCAATGCATATGTGAATTTCGATGTTCCTGATAATTCCGTAGTCATAGGAAATCCGGCAACTTTTACCGAAAATTTGAATGCAACGCAAGGCTACATCAATAATAATATAAATGATGATTGATTTTCAAAAAATTAATTTTAATTTCTTTTAATAATTTAAGATTAAAAAACAATTATTTATTGGTTTTCAAACAGTTATCTGTTTTCATTCATCACTCATAACTCATCAATAATAAACTATGGCAAAAAATTACGAAATCATATTTGAAAACAATAAAAAGTGGATAGAAAATAAACTTTCTAATGATGCAGATTTTTTCAAAAAATTGGCAGACTCCCAAAATCCAGAATACCTCTATATTGGTTGCAGTGATAGCAGAGTAACCACCGAAGAATTGATGGGGATGAAGCCAGGCGAAGTTTTTGTACATAGAAATATTGCCAATGTGGTAAATACGCTAGATATGAGTTCTACTGCTGTAATTCAGTATGCAGTGCAACACTTGAAAGTGAAACACATCATAGTTTGTGGACATTACGGTTGTGGAGGTATAAAAGCTGCGCTTACACCAGAGGATTATGGATTGATGAATCCTTGGTTACGAACAATACGAGATGTGTATAGACTGCACCAAAAGGAACTTGATGAGATTACAGATGAGCACAAAAAATATGATCGATTAGTCGAACTCAATGTTCAGGAACAGTGCATCAATGTAATAAAAATGGCTGCTGTACAAGAGCGTTACATTCTAGATCAATATCCGATAGTTCACGGTTGGGTTTTTGATTTAAAAACGGGGAGACTGATTGATCTAAATATCGATTTTGAAGAGATTTTGAAAGATATACAAAAAGTATATGATTTAACCGATTCTGATTGGGTAATGAGCCGAAAGAAAAATAAAAATTTATAATATATAGATGCTATGTATTAAATTTTGTTAAAATTAAGAAAAAACCTATATATCAATTTGACAATTGAATCCTATTATTTATTTTTGCAAAAAATAGAAGAATTATTCGTGAAGAATTTTTGGAACATATTGGTTTTAATAATTTTTGTAAATTTTATGGCTTTACCAAGTATAGCCGCAATATGTGATTTCGAAATTCCACAAACCAATGTTGTGATTTCTGAAGAGGATACCCATTCTACAATCACTTTTGTGATGTATGAAAAGACTTTACCAAAAGTACTTAATATCTCAGATTTTCTACATCTTAAGAGAATATCTATTGTAAGTAATTTATTTGATATTTCGGATCATTCTGCACACCTTTCTCCGTTTATAACCATTTTTTCTCCGCCTCCGGAAGTTTAATTTTTTATTAATCTTTTCAGACGAAATATTTCATTTCGTTTCTATTCTTATGGTTTTTTTTATAAAAACCAGTAATAGCGTATAAATTTTAACAAAAAATTAAACTTATTTCTTTATGAAAAAAGCAAAAAATATAGTATCTGGTTTCAAACAAAATTTTCCTTCAGGTATCGTCGTTTTTTTAGTTGCATTACCTTTATGTCTTGGTATTGCATTAGCATCTGGAGCACCACCACTTTCTGGTATTATTGCAGGAATTATTGGTGGAATTGTAGTTGGGTTTTTGAGTAATTCACAAGTGTCAGTTTCTGGTCCTGCTGCAGGATTGGCAGCAATCGTATTAGGTGGTATTACCGATTTGGGAAGTTTTGAACTTTTCCTAACAGCTGGTTTAATTGCAGGAATTATCCAACTAATTCTTGGTTTTGCAAAAGCAGGTAGCATTTCTAATTATTTCCCGAACAATGTAATTGAAGGTATGCTTGCTGGTATTGGTGTCATTATCATAATGAAGCAACTTCCACATGCTGTAGGTTACGACAAAGATTTCGAAGGAAATCTCAATATTTTTGATGGATTTAATTTGCAACAGTATATTACAAGTCTTTCCAATGCAATTAGTATAGGTGCGATCTTGGTAACAATAATATCTTTGGCAATATTAATTCTTTGGGATAAAGTACCAATGCTGAAGAACCTAAAGTTACTTCCGGGAGCTTTGGTTGCAGTTGCTGTCGGAATTGTCTTTAACGAAATTTGTAAAGGCAGTATTTTTGAAATTCCCAAAGAAAATTTGGTAACCTTACCAGTTCCAAAAACAATAGATGATTTCAAAAATTTGATTACTTTTCCTGATTTTTCGGGATTTTTGAACTATGAAGTTTGGCTTTTAGGTGCAACCATAGCAGTAGTGGCATCTATTGAAACACTTCTTTGTATAGAAGCGGCAGATAGAATGGATGTTCACAAAAGAATTACCGACACCAATCTAGAACTAAAAGCACAAGGAATTGGAAACATGATCTCGGTTGTAATTGGTGGATTACCAATGACTTCTGTTGTAGTGAGAACTTCAGCCAATGCTAATGCGGGAGCTACAAGCAAATTATCTGCAATAATTCATGGAGGTCTATTATTAATTTGCGTTTTAACAATTCCGTTTTTATTAAATAAAATTCCATTGGCAACATTAGCAGCAGTATTATTATTGGTGGGTTACAAACTGGCAAGTCCTACAAAATTGAAACATTTTCTAAAAAAAGGACGCTACCAATTTATTCCATTCATTGCGACCATAATCGCGGTTGTTGCTTTGGATTTGTTGAAGGGAGTTGGTATTGGTTTAGCAATTAGCATTGTTTTTTTACTTCTTGGTAATATGAAACGTGCATACTATTTCAGTAGAGAGGAATTGGCAGATGCTGATGAGATTACTATAGAACTTGCAGAAGAAGTATCTTTCCTAAACAAAGCCGCCATAAAAAAAACGCTGAAAAATATTGAACCTAACTCCAAAGTAATCATCAATGCCAGAAAAACATCTTATATTTCTGATGATATTTTAGAAATGATAGAAGATTTTGCCAATGTAAGAGCCAAAGAAGAAGACATTGAAGTGGTATTAGTAGGTTTCAAAACAACCTATAGAGAATATGAGAATGATCAGCATTCTCACGTGAAAATTACACATAGAAGAGTAATTTAATCATTCGGAATTTAAAAAAAATAATGAAATCTGATGTCTTAAATCTGACATCTATTTATCTAAAATTTAATATTATGAAAGCACATACAATAGAAACACAATCAACTATAACACCCGAAAAAGCACTTCAATTTTTGAAAGAAGGAAACCAAAGATTTGTAAACAATTTAAAGGTAAACAGAAATCTTTTGGAACAGGTAAATGATACCAGAGAAGGACAATGGCCTTTTGCAACGGTTTTGAGTTGTATTGATAGCAGAACTTCCGCAGAATTAGTATTCGACCAAGGTTTGGGAGATATTTTCAGTATTAGAATTGCAGGAAATTTTGCCAATCAAGACATTCTTGGCTCTATGGAATTTGCTTGCAATGTAGCAGGTTCTAAATTGGTGGTTGTTCTTGGTCATACCAAATGTGGTGCACTGAAAGGCGGACTAGACGCTGCAAAAATTGAAAATTTAGGAATGGATAATCTGAATCATTTGATTTATCATTTTGACCCAATTATTCATGAAATTATTCAACCAAATGAAGAAAGATCTTCTGCAAACGAAGAACTTTTAGAACGATTAAATCATCATAATGTGAAACAAACCATAGAAGATATTAGACACCAAAGTTCTACATTACGAAATCTTGAAAAAGATGGAAAAATAATAATTGTTGGTGCGAATTATGATGTCGAGACAGGTATTGTTACATGGTTATGAACATATTCTTAAACTCCAAAATAATTTCGACTTACCAAAAATGGTAGATTTGGTTTTAACATCGTTTCCGAAAATTATTACGCACTAAATTGATGATTTTTACAACCTTTATAAGTTAAAAGGTTTTATTAATAATTGATAATTCAGTGATCTAATATGAAAAAAAATCTCTCAAAATTTTGAGAGATTTTTTGTTTGATTTTGGATTAGAATTACAACTGTGGACCAGCTGCAACTAATTTTTTACCTTCTTCGGTATCGGTGTATTGTTCAAAATTTTTGATGTATCTCGCTGCTAAATCTTTGGCTTTGTTTTCCCACTCAGAAGCTTCTTTGTAAGTAGCTCTTGGATCTAGAATTCCGTCTGAAACATTTGGTAATGCTGTAGGAATTTCTAAATTCATAACCGGAATGATCGTTTTAGGTGCGCTGTCTATAGAACCATCTATAATGGCATCTATTATTGCACGAGTGTCTTTCAGAGAAATTCTTTTGCCAGTTCCGTTCCAACCAGTGTTTACCAAATACGCTTTTGCACCATGTTCTTTCATTTTACCAATTAGTGTTTTGGAGTACATAGTTGGATGCAACGTAAGGAAAGCTTCACCAAAAGCAGGAGAGAAAGAAGGTTGTGGTTCTGTAATTCCGCGTTCGGTTCCTGCTAATTTTGAGGTGTAACCACACAAAAAGTGATATTGAGCTTGGTCATCATTTAAGATTGAAACCGGAGGTAAAACACCAAATGCATCTGCAGAAAGATATATGATTTTTTTTGCATGTCCTGCTTTTGATGGCAAAACAATTTTATTGATATGATAAATTGGATAAGAAACACGAGTGTTTTCGGTAATAGAACCATCTTTGTAATTGGTTTCACCATATTCGTTTACCACTACGTTTTCTAGCAAAGCATCTCTTTTGATGGCTCTGTAAATATCGGGCTCTTTTTCTTCGGTTAAATCGATCACTTTTGCATAGCAACCACCTTCGTAATTGAAAACACCATTGTTGTCCCAACCATGTTCGTCATCGCCAATTAGATATCTTTTCGGATCGGCAGAAAGTGTGGTTTTACCAGTACCAGAAAGTCCGAAAAATAGTGCAACATCACCTTTTTCACCAACATTTGCAGAACAGTGCATAGATGCCATTCCTTTCAGTGGAAGGTAATAATTCATCATTGCAAACATTCCTTTTTTCATTTCACCACCGTACCAAGTTCCTCCAATAATTTGGATTCTTTCTGTAAGATTGAACATGATAAAGTTTTCGGAATTTAGACCTTGTTCTTTCCAATTCGGATTGGTGGTTTTAGAACCATTCATCACTATGAAATCTGGTTTTCCAAAATTTTCAAGTTCATAAATAGAAGGACGAATAAACATATTGGTCACAAAATGAGCTTGCCAAGCTACTTCCATTACAAATCTTACTTTCAATCTGGTGTCAGGATTAGTTCCGCAAAATGCGTCTACGACGTACAATTTTTTAGAAGAAGATAATTGCTCTAAAACTAATTTTTTGCAAGAATCAAAAATTGGTGGAGTAGTTGGGAAGTTTACTTTTCCGTCCCAACAAATAGTGTCTTTAGAAATATCATCCATTACAATGTATCGATCTTTTGGAGATCTACCTGTGAACACACCTGTTTTTACTGCAACTGCGCCAGATTCGGTAAGCGCGCCTTTCTCATAACCTTGGTTTTTGTTGGACATTTCTGCCGTGAACAATTCTTCAAAACTTGGATTGTACACTACTTCATGATATCCTGTAATACCCAATTCGTGCAATTCTTGGATGATTTTGATGTTTTTCATATGCTTATCTTAAATATTAGTTATTTTCCGAATTCAAAATTACCGAAATATAGGAATTTTTTCAGTTCTCTAAATAATGATATTCGTCATTTAAGACATTATATCCTGAAAAAATCTAATAATTTGATAATCAAAGAATTAAATCATTCCATTCGAAAATTTTGGTGAAACCACGCTCATTAAAATACTTTTGATAATCCCCATTTTTTGAAGCTAAAACGAAATCTCCACCCCAAGCTCCCAAACTTTTCACAAAACCATCATAATTTTCAAAATATTTTTTCTTTACAGGAGTAAGATTTAGATAGTTGGCTACTATTTCTTCGTGTTCCGACATTAGTTCAGAAAATTGTTGCAAATCATTACTTTCAAAAATAGTTTTGGTCAGCGTCGAAAACTCGGCAATCAAATCAGGTGATTTAGTTTGAGCGAGGTAATGTGCAATTCCTTTTCGACTGTTTTGTTTTTGGTTCAGATGAATGAAAATCAATTCGTTTTTGAATGAAGGTTCGTAAATTACAGGCGTAATTTTTCTGGAATTTTCAGAATTTTGGAACAAAATCGCTGACTTTTCTTTGGCAACTGCTATGTCGTAACCACTGCCTCCTAAACAAATTTCATTGAGCTGAAAAGCGTCTATTTCTGCCCAATCTGCAAGATTGTTCATAAGAGTTGCACTACTACCTAAACCGAAATCTGCTGGAAATTGTAGATTGGTTTGTATATAGTAATGATGATTTTTTATGAAAACGGATTTTGATGCAAGTTGTTGCACATTTTGTAGAGTTTTCAAAATAAAATCAGCAGCATCGGGTAGATTGCTTTCTACGATAGACCAATCAGAAAAATTGATGGTACATTGTAACCATTTTTTGTTTTCATGGAGTGCATTCCAAAAAATTTTGGAGTCCGAAGCTTCTGCGATGTTTACGGATAAATCTTGCCCCAATTTGGTGGGAATTGCCAAAGCTAAAGCACCATCTAACACCATGTATTCTGATGTAAGTAAGAGTTTTCCCGAGGAAAATAAGAGGGTGTTGTTTTTCAAAATTTTTATTAAAAATGAAGCCACAAATTATCAATAATGAAAAATCATCATTATTGACTTAATTGAATAAAACAAATAGTTTACACCGCTGAAGAAACCGAAATTTCGGGATCAATTTTTTTGATTAAACCTTGCAAGGTTTTTCCGGGTCCTACTTCTACAAACATAGTTGCACCATTTTTAATCATATTTTGTACACTTTGTGTCCATTTTACAGGACCAGTAAGCTGTGCAATCAGATTTTTTTTGATTTCATCTGGATTAGAAACAGCTGTAGTTATAATGTTTTGATACACCGGAATCGTGGCTTTTCTAAATTTGGTATTTTCTATTGCAGCTGCCAATTTTTCTTGTGCAGGAAGCATGAGAGGAGAGTGAAATGCACCATTTACAGGTAGCAAGAGTGCTCTTTTTGCACCAGCTTCTTTCATTAGTTCACAGGCTTTTTGTACGGCATCTGTTTCACCAGAAATTACCAATTGTCCGGGACAATTATAATTTGCGGGAACTACAATTCCGTCAACTTGCGTACAAATTTCTTCTACTTTTTCGTCTGTAAGTCCTAGAATTGCTGCCATAGAACTAGGATTGTTGTCGCAAGCTTCTTGCATAGCTTTTGCTCTTTCAGAAACCAGTTTTAATCCGTCTTCAAAAGAGAGGACTCCGTTTGCAACCAATGCAGAAAATTCTCCTAAAGAGTGACCTGCAACCATTTCTGCACCAATTCCGTTGGTTGCTTTTACAGCGGCAACTGAATGTATAAAAATGGCAGGTTGTGTAACTTTGGTTTGTTTTAGATCTTCATCGGTTCCTTCGAACATCAATTTCAGAATATTGAATCCTAAAATTTCATTAGAAACATCCATTAAATCCTTTACTTCTTTTCGACTTTCGTATAATTCTTTCCCCATTCCTACGAACTGGGAACCTTGTCCTGGGAATACTAATGCTTTCATAACAAATGATGATGACATTGTTATTGCTTACACATAGCAATACCAATAATTACTTTAATTTTTATTAGTTTTCTATTTTATTTCTTTTTACGGAATCAATCTCACTACTCTGTAAGCAGAATTGATATAGGCTCCGTTTTTCTTCACTCTTACAAATTCAAATTTGGTTGCTAATTGTGTTTGCACTTTTTCTATTTGTTTGAAGAGTTCTCCTTTATTATTTTCTCGGGTAAGAATGTCATTTACCACATCGAACCCAATAATTGCAAATTTAGCTGGAGTTTTGCAATATTTTGCTTTATAACTTGCGACAATCTCTTTTGCAAATTCTTCATCTGCATTGATTTTTCTGTCCATCAAATACACCAAATTAGCTTGGCTGAGTTCATCTACTTTTTTCTCAAAAATAGGTACGTAGTACATACTCATTGCTTTTACTCCTTTTGTTTCTTTAGAAATTTCGATGATTTTGTTGGCGAAATTTTCACCTTCAGAGTTATCATCATTTGCCAAAACTGCAATAACTGGAGCAGAAAGTCCTGTCATCATATTTTGATCTAATTTAATTTCAGAAGAGGAGTTTACCAAAATTACATTTGGATTTTTCAGTACTTTTTCTAATCCTGATTTAATATAATTGGCATTTTTTTTGTTGGCATCTGCAACTATGTAAATTTTTTGATCAGAATAGACGTCTTTTACTTCTTTTACAATTCGGTCTGCAAAAAAATGGTCGTTGGTTTGTACAATCACCAAATTACTGTAGTTGTACATTTCTTCAGCATTTGCAAAAGGAGCAACTACAGGAATTTTTTTATCTCCTACATATTCTAAAGTTTCTAGAATATTGGATTTCAGAAATGGACCAATTATTAAGTCGGTGTTATCTATATTGAGTTGAGCAAGTGTTTTTTTGAAACCCGTTTCAGTTCCTGAATCAATCACATTAATTTCTAATTTTTGTCCAATTCTCACATTTCGTTCAATTGCAAGTTTTGCTCCCAAAAGGAAATCAATAGCCATATTTCTGTATTTGGCATCATCTTGATCAAAACCAAAAGGTAGTAGCAATGCTACTTGTAGCGCATCGCCAGATTTTTTGGAATAATTGGTTACTAATTTATTAATTTTTAGAACTTTGCCTGGTTTTAAGCCATTTTCTAACTCTGGATTCAGGAGTAAAAGTTCATCCATCGTAATTCCGAATTGATTCAGTATAGAGAAAACAGTGTCTCCATTTTGTACCGTATACAAAAGGTATTCGTCTTGATTGCTACTTTTTGTATTGTTAGAAACGGGTTTTTCTTCTACAGAAGTTGTGTTTTCATTAGCATTTTCACGAATTTTGATGGTTTCACCGGGTTGTAAACCTCGCTCTTCTAATCCTGGATTCAGTGCAAATAATTGGTTTTGAGTTAATTGAAATGCTTTGGTAATTCTGTAATAATTGTCTTTTGGTTGTACCAAATACGTATCTGAATTGCTATTTGCAACTATAGGAGTTTCTTTTGGAGTGGTTTCTGTGGTTGCAATTGGTTGATCACCACCATATTTTTTGATATTTTGAACCGGAAGAGAGATTTCGTCGCCAATTTTCATACCTGCATCTAAATTGGGATTCCATTTTCGTAAATCTGTTTCAGAAACGTGGTATTGTTTGGTGATTCCGTAAATGGTTTGTTTAGGTTGCAAAATTATTTTACCAAGTGCTGCAGAAGTAGTTTTGGGTTTTTCTTCAGAGGTGGATTTTTTTGGTTTGTTGGTGATGTGTAATTGATCTCCAATTGCCAATTTGCCATCTTTTACTTTTGGATTTAACTTGAATAAATCATTTACAGACATCCCATATTTCTTAGCGATATTGTAAGGATTGTCACCTTTTTCCACGGTATGAGTTTGCTGTGAAAAAAGCATTGAAAAAATAAATAGTCCGGTAATTAATACGATTTTTTTGATCATTTTAGATGTCATAATTTGCAAAAATAATGCTTTAAAATTAAAATTCAGAGATAATTAATTCAGAATTATCAACAATTATTTTTGAGTAGCAATATTGAAGCCAACCTTGCCCAAAATCTGAAAAAAACACACTAAAATTATATACTCTTTCTTGCCATATTTTTGCAGGATGCACTTCGGTGAATAATAATTCTAATTGATTGATGGTGTTTTGGTTTTTGTTTTTTTCGGCGCGAAGTAGCCTTTTATTCATTCTTTGGTATGATTTCAGTTGTCTGGATTCTTCTGCTTCTACCAAATTTCGGAAAGTCTTATCTGTAAGTGAAGATTTCTCTTTTAATAATGAAAATATTGACCGCAATTCTGCCTCTTTCTGTTGTAGAATTGGGGTAAGTTCGTGACTTATCAACAATTTTTTATTGATAATGTGAGCAAAATCTTTCAGAAAATCATCTAATTCTAATCCTAATTTTTCTATTTTTTTTGTTGTTTTTTCTGAAAGAAAAAGCATTGAATTTCTTGGGATAAGAATCGGGAAAGGAATGTTCCACTTTTCAAAGTACGATTTCAGTTCAAACCAATACATAATTTCGGCGTTTCCGCCAATGTAAGCTAAATTTGGGAGTATTTTTTCTTGAAATACGGGTCTCATTAATGCATTTGGACTGAATTTTTCCGGATTTTTTTCTAATTCAGCTAAGATTTCATTTTCAGAAAATTGTTTATTTTTCTCGTGAATTTGGTAATTTTTGCCATCGAAATCGATTCTGTTTCTGGTTTCTGACAAGTAAAACAAGTTGATTTCTCGTGGATTCACTTGTACTTTCCCATATTTTTGAGTTAAAAAATCGACCATTTTTGTGGTCGTTTTTTTCAATGATTGGTTCAATAATTCATCTTTGAAAATCGAATTCATTTCTGCTTTTAGCTGTGCATCATCTCCATCAATGTATAGCAGACCTTGTTCTGCAAACAAATATTGTACGATTGTTTTAGTAGCTTCGGTAAGTGTTTTACCTTTTTGGTAGGCTTTTTTTAGTAATTGAATAAGTTCAGTTCCGTAAATAGAATCTTGAAATTCTTTTTCAAATTCTGAAATGAAAGCGGTTTCTTCCACTTTTATTTTACCAACAGCGCCACCTGATTTACCTCTAATTTCGTAGAAATTATTTTTGGTTTTGAAATGGTTGATTTCTTCAAAATCGTGGTCTTCTGAAGCCAACCAAAAAATTGGAACAAATTTGCAATCAGGAAAGTGTTCTTCTAAGTATTTTGCAGTTTTGATGGTTTGTAAAATTTTGTAAATAAAGAAAACCGGACCTGTAAACAAATTCAGTTGATGACCTGTAGTGACCGTAAATGTATTTTCTGAAGAGATTGATTTCAAATGTTCTAACTGCAAAGAAGACAACGTACAATCAGCCATTTGTTGTGTAAGTACGTTTTGCAAAAGCGTACGTTGCTCTGTACTGAAACTATTTTTTTTAGCCACAATTTGTCGTTCAAAATTGGCCAAACTGAATAATTGTGGAGAAAGTTCCTCTAATTTTTTAGATAAAAAATCTTTGATTAACAGAGGGATTCCATCAATTTCGGAAAATGATATATTGGTAATGTTTTTCAAAATTTTTTAACTAAAAAGATACCAGATAATTCCTAAATTGAGTCTAAAATCAGAAATTGGAAAATAAGGAGCAGTGTAAGACTGATTTTTGAACAAAATAGTATTTAGGTGTTGTGCTTCTGCGTAAAGGTACATTCTTTTCGCCTTCATATTAAAAAAAGCGTCTACAATTGGTTGTCCACCAATGTTATATGCTTTGGAGTTGGGCGAAACAAATTCGTTGAGAACAGGTAAATAATCTCGCGATGCAAAATTTGAAAAATAGTAAACTTTGATTCCGGTTTGTATTTCGGCAGCGTTTTTGAAGGCTTTTGCTTGATAAAAAAAGTTCAGTCTCCCTATAAAATTCGGCATTGGTAGCAAGTCTTTGTTGGAGAGTGCGCTTTGTAACTGCAAGGTCGAGTTCAGATTAAATTTCTTGTATTTGAAAGTGTTTTCAGCCCCAATTTGGGAGATATTTAATGATGAATCACTCTGATGTGGCAAACCTGTCGCATCAAAATAGGCGTAATTATCTATTTTGTACAAATTAATTTTTGCTAAAACATCCCATTTTTTCAACGAAATATTTCCTCCTAGTTTCGTAACTGTCTCATTTTTGAAATCACTGAAATAGTAATTGAATTTGTTATACACCGAAGTGTTCATCAAAAAATTGAAACTTGGAGCCGAAGTTTGGAAATTAAGATGCGCATTGAGCAAATAGTCCTTTATAGGTTCGATTTCTACGGTGTTTTCGGATTTTATGAAATTTCCAAACGCTTTTCCGTTAGAATATTCGAAGTTGGAATTCAGAGCCATTTTTTTCTGTACCTGCATTTGCAAATTGGCAACTGCACCTATTCTATTTTCAGAAATTTCGGCAGGTATACTTATATTGTTGATTTGCAAAGGTTCACCAACTCCCAATTTTATGATTTGGTAGCGTAAACCAGCATCAATTTTGAAATTTTTTCGATCAAAAAGTAAACTCAACGTGTTGCTAAAATTATTAGAATATTTTTTGGAAGTGTAAGGATAATTGGCCACCAAATCGGCACTCGAATTTCCATAGTAACTTTCGGGAACGGTCGTGAAATAATATTTGTTGGTTTGGTTGTAGATGGTATGTCGAATTATGAACGGATATTTTTCTGAATTGAAAGGTACCAATTGTTGGCTCAAATAATATCTTCTATAAGAAAACTGAGTGTTAGAATTGGTAAGATTTATTTGTAAATTGGTTCTGGTCTTGAATTCCGCAGCTCCATTCAGAAAATAATCTAAATTAGCAATTCCGCCGTATTCTTGGTCATTTACATTTTGATGTAAGTAATGAGCAAAAGCTTTGTAACGATTATTTTTGGATTGATAATGTCCTGAAAATAGCGTATTGTTGTTAGCAGATAGTGAATTGGTATAGGCTCCTAAAGAGCGAAGACCGAGATAATCGATGGCAAAATTGAATCTTTTTCCTACATTTTGGGTGTAAGTAGTATGCAATTCACCACCGTTTTTCATAGCATTGTTGAAATGGAAAATCGTAGTTGGTGTTTTCACATCATAATATTGTACGTCTTTAATTCCGACTATATTAAAGGATTTTGTTGTGGGTAATACTGCCAAATTTTTTTCGGAATCAGCTTCGTAAACCAAAGGCTGAAAACCTGCACCAATATTAGCGAATTGTATTTTCCCGAAATTATCTCTGTGATTGTATTGCGTAGCAGAATAGGATCTTTGTATCGTGAAAGTAGTATCGAATATTTTTTTCTCAGAAAATTGAGTCTGATACAGATAATCTTGTGTAGTTGGTTTAAAAACTTTCAAAGAATCTTTTTTACCAGAATCTATGACAAGGGTATCTTTTGGTAGTTGTTTTTCTGGTTCTACTTGAGCGTGCACAAAAACCCCCAAAAAAATCAGCAAGATGAGTATAAATTTCATAAACAATTTTGAAGTACAAATGTAAGAAATATGGGGGAATAAAAAACCCCGAAATAAATTTTCGGGGTTTGGAATTTATGAGTTGGTTATTTATTAATAACCAGGGTTTTGTTGAATGGTTGAGTTTGCATTTAACTCATCTTGAGGAATTGGCAAAGCCCATTTGTTTGTAGTTGAGAAAACAAAATTAACTGGGTCTGCAGAAGGTAGGTTCCAATATTGAGTACCATAATCTAAGATGCTTCTCTCGAAACCTGTCATACCTGCTTTAGCATATAATCTTTTCAAATCTAAGAAACGATGTCCTTCAAATGCTAAATCCTTTCTTCTTTCGTCTAAAATTGCTTTCCAAGCTTGAGTCGCAGAGGTAAGTACTAACGCAGCAGGAGGAGTTGTAAATCTTTTATCTGTAATTGCTTTTAGTGCAGTAGATACTCCGGCAAAATCGTTTGCGTTTGCTCTTGCTTCTGCTTTTATAAAATACATCTCAGATAATCTTACTTGAATAAAATCTGGATTAAAACCATTAGTGGAAGTTGCAGCTGATAAACCTCCAGCTTTATATGGAACTAAAATATCATCGTATCTAATATTTACGGAAGCAGAAGGATTTGCTGCAATTAAAGAACCTGTAGTTGCACCAGCTGGTCTCACTATAATATTGGTTCTAGCATCTCCAGGAACTGACATTAAGTTTTCATATAATGCTCTTGAAACCTCATAAAACGGAGAACCAGTTCTAGAGTTACTTACAGAAACCCATCCATTGTGTAAGTTAGAACCTTGAGAGTTTTGTGCTCCAGTTCTTCTTAATTTGAAAATTACTTCTTTATTTCCTAAATTATTATTTTGGTGAAATACTGAAGCTAATTCTGTAGCACTCGCAAGTGTAATACCTGAACTTGCAATTACCTGATCTGCCCAAATTTCAGCATTGGTATAATCTCCTTTGTATGCATAGGCACGAGCTTTCAATGCTTTTGCTAGTGTTGCAGAAGGATACATAGAAGCATTGTTTGTAGCAGTATTTGAATAGGCCGGAGTTGCATTTGCTGCATAGATTGCTAATGCTTTATCCAAATCACTATGAATTAATGCATAAAATTGTGCATTGGTACTTCTTGGGTTTACTTCATCAAAAGGAAAAACATGGTCAGCCAAAATTCCAGCAAGTGCTGCATCACTTGTTAAGTTTGGTGAAAAGTACGCCATGATTTTCAAATGTGCTAAAGCTCTAAGCACATAGGCTTCTGCTTTAGTTCTTTGGATCAATTGTTGATCTGCTGCAGTCGTACTAGCTGCCAAAATTTTGTCAGCATTAGCAAGTACGCGATTGGTTCTTGCTAAACTAAAATAGTTAGCATTCCAGATGTCTGCAGGCGCACCTGCAGATGGATTTAGGACATATAAAAAATATGCATCTGAACCAGATCTACCTTGACCACCGTTATTAGAACCTAATGCAGCTTCATCAGTAAAGATTGAAGTAAACGAATATTCTGATCTGTTGGTCATAAGATTCATAGCTGAGTTTAGCAGCTTTGTAAGATCTGAACTATTTTGTATCGCAACATCCTCAGTAATTGCTCCTGGAGTAAATGGATCTAGCACCTCGTTTCTACAAGAAACCAATCCAATTGCTACTGATAATATAAGAATTATTTTTTTCATATTTAATTTCTTTTAATTAATTAAAATTTAATGTCAAAACCTAAAGTAAATACTTTAGATGTAGGATATTGATAATAATCTGATCCACGACTACTTTCTGGATCGTAACCTTGCCATGAGGTGATATTGAAAATATTTTCACCTTGTAACATGATGCTTGCACTCTTAATAAAAGTTCCATCCAAGAATTTTTTAGGAATTCTATATCCTAATTGTGCATTTCTTAATCTGATGTATGATGCATCTCTTAAGAATCTATCTGAGTTTCCAGTAGCAGATAAATTGGTAGCACTAAGGCTAGGTATATTAGTTGTCGTATTGGTTGGAGTCCATGCATTTAGCATATCACTTCCTACTGTAAACTGACCAATATTTCCTACATCATATAAATTTTCTTCATCTACATCAAATCTCCACACTTTAGCAGCGTAGGTGAATGTGGTATTAAGGAAAAATCCTTTATAATCAAAATCAAAACCAAAACCACCATTATATACTGGTGTACTGCTTTTTCCTTGCCCAGATCTATCGCTCGCTAATGGATTTTCAGTTATATTTCCATTAATATCCTTGAATAGTAAATTACCATTGCTTGGATTTACACCAACATAATTATATACAAATGGTTCATAGAGCGTTCCTCCATTTTGTGTAACATATGTATAACCAGCTACATCTGTATAGAATATTTGACCATTATTAGATAAAATTCCGCTTATTTTATTGTTGTTATATGCTCCATTTGCTCTGATTGTCAAATACATATCTCTTTCTTTATTCTTAATCAAATCATATGCCAAAGTAAGTTCATACCCTTTGTTTGTAACTGAGGCTTCTGAATTTCTAGTTAGAACATTGTTTCCAACTGGTGCTGAAATTGGAGCGTCTATGAATAAATCATTCGTTTTCCTATTGTAATACTCAAGTGTTCCTCTCAATCTTCTTTTCAATACTTCAAAATCCAAACCAATATTATATTGTGTTGTTGGCTCCCAATGTAGATCTCCATATCCTAAATTGATGTTATAGCCTTGTCCACCATTATATGTATTATTACCTACGGCATAAGTATCTATATATTTAGGAGGTATAAGACCAGCATAAATGGTACCATCTACAATTCGTTGGTTTCCTATTACCCCATAAGAACCCCTAAGTTTCATCAAATTAATTGCAGAAATGTTTTTAATGAAGGTTTCTTCACTCAAATTCCATCTAGCACCTACTGACCAAAAATTACCCCATTGTCTGGTATTGATAAATCTATTGGTACCATCTCTTCTGACATTTGCTTCAATCCCGTATTTACCAGCATAGTCATAACTAGCTAATGCAAAGTAAGATACTAAATTTTGTTTCAAATGAGAAGCCGAAACAGAAGGTACGTAGAAATCATGTGTTCCTAAATCTTTTACATATCCAGCTCCAGTGTTAGGCACAAAGGTTTTTGGATCTAAACCATTTTGTTTGAAATTGTTAGTTTGAGCTCTAGCTTCATTAAACTCGAAG
Source organism: uncultured Flavobacteriales bacterium (assembly GCA_937876095.1). Classification (GTDB taxonomy): domain Bacteria; phylum Bacteroidota; class Bacteroidia; order Flavobacteriales; family Weeksellaceae; genus CALFIE01. Next base: position 18,185 of record CALFIE010000089.1, read on the forward strand.
TTCAAACTAGCATTGACAGTATGTTTTCCTATTTCCTTGTTATACTCTAATTGCCAAAGATTGTTATAAATAAATTCTCTACGTTGGTTAATATCTTCAAAACCATTGAAATTACCACCATCTAAAGAAGAAACTCCTGCTGTTGATGAGAATAATAATGCATTGAAGGAGTTAGGATATTCTGATTGGTAAAAGCGTGTTCCTAAATATTGACCACTCAATCTGGTTCTTAAGGTTAATTCAGAAATGAAATTATAAGAGAATTCTGAAGCAACATCAACACGTGTTTCATCGGTTAAATTATCATAAGTATGTAATTTATCAATCAACATATAAGGAGTTGCAAGCAAACCAGGAGTGTTGTTATAGAAATCAAGAGTCCACATTGATCCTCCATAAGCAGATGGATCTAAGTAAGGTGCACCTAAAAACGCTCCAGTTACATAGTTTCTATTGATCGCTCCAGAACCTAAGTTGGTTGCCTCGTTGTTTTTAGAGAAACCAATTGCAGTGTTGAGTTGATATTTGAACTTTTCGTTTTCACTTTTACCATTGATGTTATTTCTAACAGTAAATCTTTTTAGTCCAGTACTTCTAAGAATACCATCTTGCTCTAAATAACCTAATGAGGTATAGGTGTTTATTTTTTCACCTGAAGTTTGTATGCTGAAATCATGTGACTGCATAACAGATGGTCTGAAGAAATATTTTACCCAATCTGCATTAATATTGTAGTTGGCAATATCTGCATCTGACATACCAGCACCAGTCCCCGCGCCAAATTTTTTTTCTAAAGTAAGCAATTGTTTCGCACTTGCATAACTATATTTACGCGATTGCATAAAACCAACCCCAAATTGATTTCTGTAATTGAAGGTGGTTTTTGGACTTCCAAATCTACCTTTTTTTGTTCTGATCACAATTACCCCATTTGAACCTCTGTTTCCATATTGTGCAATTGCAATTGCATCTTTCAAAACCTCAAAAGACTCAATGTCATTTGGATTTACTGATCTAAAGCCATCACTATTAGATGGGAAGCCATCAATTACATACAATGGGTCTGTATTGCCATTATATGTTCCAATACCTCTAATTACAACTTCTGGAGTTGCACCGGGTTGTCCAGTATTTGCGGTAATGTTGACGCCAGGTAATTGACCTTGTACGGTGTTCAGAACATTTGCTTGTCCTCTATTTTCGATGTTTTCACTCGTAATTGCAGAAATCGAAGACACTGCTTTTTTCTTGGTTGTTGAACGGTATCCAACTACAAAAACTTCTTCAATTTTTGTCTCTGGTTTCACGGTGTCTTTTTTTGCTTTTTGAGCAAAAAGAGATTGTTCAGATAAAAAGAACAACACACCTACGCTTAGTACTTTTAATTTTACATTCATATTAACAAATTTTAATATTATAATATTGCAAATATGTTAATTATTTTTAATATATGCAATTTTTTTGATTTTAAGTATTCTCGGACTAATAAATTAATTAACAATTATTACTCTTTGGTAAATTTTATATTGATGGATTTAGATGATTGGTCTTTTAGCATTAACATATAATTTCCTTTGGATAATTTTTGGATGTTAATAGTTCCATTAGTTATATCCTGTGTATTTATTGTTCTTCCTGCATAATCCAAAATTATTGCTTTTTGTTGTAGTTTTTGGTAATTCGTAATGTGTAGAATATCTTTTGCAGGATTTGGATATACATCAATAAGATCTGGATTTTTCTCTAAATCTTTTACGCCAAGTTTAATAATATTTCCACCGGTTACAATTAATGTATAATTCTGGTTTCCATTTGTTAAAGTTCCTTTATTTGTAACTGAAATGGTATAGGAACCAACAGGATTTGGTATATCAACTCTTTCAAAATTGTCTACATCGTTGGTGGAATTATTAGTTGCTGGATCCCAAGGCGCGGACATTCCTGGCATTTTCCAGGGGTAATAGATTGTTCCTGTTGAAGAAGTAACTTTTATATCCAAATCATTTACCAAATATTTTGTAGCTGGATCTGTAGTCCCATTGTTATTTGATGGGTAATTCGGATCAGTCCAAGATATAGATATTTTTAATGGTAGTGAAGATGTTGAAGTAATTACTTTAGTATTTGTAGTACCACTCGTTAAATTTAATTCTTCAATTAGACTTCCATTGGTATTCAAATTTTTGTCTCTAATGGTTTTGGCTGCACTTTCTGCATTTATTAATCCCCACCCAAATTCATAATCTGGACCATCGTAATTACCACTTTCATCTGCTGTATGTAATATCACTCCTTTTACAGTTGCTGCCTTCATATATGTGGAATATAATTGGTTGTGGTATTGTTGTAAAAGAGTTACCACACCTGTAACGCCAGGAGAAGCCATAGATGTTCCACTGTATATTGCGTTAGAAGTATTGGTGGTACCTGTAGTTGATCTTACATTTACTCCTTTCATAGAAATGTCTGGTTTTATTCTACCATCATCACTAGGACCATAACTACTAAAACTAGACATTACAACACTACTTGGGTCTACATAGGTGGATACTTGATTTACAGCTGCTACAGTCATTACATTTTTTGCATTTCCCTGTCCAAATATCATATCGTAACCAAATTTATTGGCGATTTGGGTAGAGCCAGGTGTAGTCGTTTCATTTCTACTATTCCCTGCTGATACTACTGGTAGATAGTAAGGATTGTTGTAGCACATGTTATCTATTTGTCTTGCTCTAGAATCATAGGCTCCATAGAACCAAAGACTACTTAAGGATCCAAAAGCGTAAGAGTGATTGGATACCAATAAGCCGCTACTTGCTTCATTTAGCATTTCTGTTAGGTCATCAGTCCATTGGTATGATTTTAAGTTGGCATTAAACGCGATTCCTTTTAACGTAGAAACGATACCTTGTGCAGCTATTGTTCCACCAACATGCGTTGCATGATCGTCTGAAGTTCCGCCATCCATTACGCTAACTTTGGAAGCTCCAGAAACCATAAATTCTTGGTGAGAGTCACTAATTGTGCCACCGTCCCAAACAGCAGGAGTCATACCTTGCCCTTGAATATTAATTCCAAGCGATCCACCACTATATAATTTATTTGCCCTTGCTGTAATAGATGCTCCCGCATTATCTGTTTTTGCAAGTATGAGTTCTCCGTTTGGTAATACATCCATAATTTCTGTCTTACCAAATGCATTATCAGAAATTACCGCTTTATTTCGGCTTGTTTGCAGATAATTTGCGAGTCTAATTTTTCTAACTTGGTCTTCTTTTTTAAGTTCTTGAAGCAAAATAGCATTGGCTTCTTTGTTCGAAAACGACGAAATTTTTAACTTCTCGGCTTCAGTTTGTCCAAATAATACCGTAGAAAAAGGTATTAAAAGTAGTAAATATTTATTTTTCATAAACGAATGCTTTAATTTTTGTAAATATAAAAAAATTATTTTAACTTTTTCTTAACTGCTATTTCTTCATATACTTCTAAAATATCACCAACTTCTATGTCGTTGTATCCTTTGATGTTCAAACCACATTCGTAACCTTTGGTTACTTCTTTTACATCGTCTTTGAAACGTTTCAAACTTTCTAATTCGCCATCAAATTTCACAATTCCGTCTCTGAGCAATCTGATTTTAGAATTTCTGGTTACTTTACCAGTTAATACCATACATCCTGCAATAGAGCCCACTTTAGAAATTTTGAAAACTTCTCGTATTTCTACATTTCCTATTACCTGTTCTTTAATTTCAGGTGATAGCATTCCTTCCATAGCTTCTTTTACTTCATCTATCGCATCATAGATTACAGAATAGGTACGGATTTCTATTTCTTCTTTGTCTGCTAATTCTTTTGCGTTTGCACCTGCTCTTACATTGAAGCCTATTACAATTGCATCTGATGCAGTTGCTAGTAAGATATCTGATTCGGTAATCTGACCAACTCCTTTTAACAAGATATTTACTTGAATTTCTTCGGTAGATAATCTGGTAAGCATATCAGAAAGTGCTTCTACAGAACCATCTACATCACCTTTTAAGATAATATTCAATTCTTTGAATTCTCCAAGTGCAATTCTACGACCGATTTCATCTAAAGTAAGGTGTTTTTTGGTTCTGATGGATTGTTCGCGTTGTAGCTGTTCACGTTTATTGGCAATTGTTTTTGCTTCACGTTCATCTGCATACACTCTGAATTTGTCACCTGCAGTTGGAGCGCCATCTAAACCTAGAATCGTAACCGGAATTGATGGTCCTGCTGTTTCCATAGGTTTACCTCTTTCATCGAGCATAGCTTTTACCTTACCGTGATTTTTTCCTGCTAATACGTAATCACCAACTTTCAGGTTGCCTGATTGTACCAACATGGTTGCTACATAACCTCTACCTTTATCTAAGGATGCCTCAATTACAACACCTTGTGCGTTTTTGTTTGGATTTGCTTTCAGTTCGAGCATTTCTGCTTGAAGCAAGACTTTATCTAACAGTAATTCTATATTATTACCAAATTTTGCAGAAACTTCTTGTGATTGTACATTTCCTCCCCATTCTTCAACCAAAATATTCATTGAAGAAAGTTGTTGTCTTACGTTATCTGGATTTGCACCTGGTTTATCTACCTTATTTAGTGCGATAATCATAGGTACACCTGCAGCTTGTGCGTGTGAGATTGCTTCTTTAGTTTGAGGCATCACATCATCATCTGCAGCAATTACAATAATAGCAATGTCGGTAACTTGAGCTCCTCTTGCACGCATTGCGGTAAATGCTTCGTGACCAGGAGTGTCTAGGAATGTAATTCTTTGTCCGTTTTCTAATTTTACGTTGTAGGCACCAATATGTTGTGTAATTCCACCAGATTCACCAGCAATTACATTGGTTTTTCTGATATAATCGAGCAATGATGTTTTACCATGATCTACGTGTCCCATTACGGTAACAATAGGAGCTCGTTCTACTAAATTTTCTGGAGTATCTTCTACTTCTTCTTCGGTATTTTCCTCGATATCCGCATCGGTAAATTCTATTTTGTAGCCAAATTCATCTGCTACCAAAAGCAAAGTATCTGCTTCTAGGCGTTGATTCATAGTAACCATCACTCCTAAAGAGAAACACGCCGAAATAACTTCGGTGGCACTTACTCCCATAAGATGAGCTAATTCACCAACAGTAATAAATTCTGTTACCTTAAGTGTTCTATCTGCTGCATCAATTTCTTGTTGTAGTTCATCTTGTTCTCTTCGGAACACCCTTTTTTCTTTTCGGTATTTTGAACCTTTGGATTTTCCACCTTTGTTGGTGAGCTTTTCCAGTGTTTCTTTGATTTGATTTTTTACTTGTTCATCAGTCAATTCTACGGGCATTACACGATCTGCACCTCTTCTAGAACCCCCTTTTTTATTGGCTCCATTTCCTGGACCTCTGTTTCCACCTGGTCCAGAAGGTCGGTTTTGTCCGGAACCAGGTGGTCTATTTCCGGTGTTACCAGAATTTCCGGTATTGTTACCGCCGTTGGAATTTGGTTGAGAAGGATTTGGTTTCTCTATGCGTTTTCTTTTCTTTTTTGCACCTGCATCAGAAGGTTTTGGTTTGTTGAACTGAGTAAGATCTACGGTCTGTTTCAGAATTTTTGGACCATCTAGTTTTTGATAGACCGTTTTTATTTTTTCTGGTTCTGTAAATTCTGGTTTTTTTGGTTCCTCTACTATTGTTTGTTGTGGGATTTCTGCTTTTGTTTCTGGAGCCTTTTCTACTGGAGTTTCAGCAACTACAGTTTTTGGAGCTGGTTTTTCAGCGACAGATGGAGCCTTTTCTTTTTTTAGATTTTTCGGCTTGTTACTCTCTATTTTAGATAAGTCTATTTTATCTAAAATTTTGAATTCCTGTGGTCCGTCTGTAGTCTGTGTTTCTACAGGTTTGGTTGGTTCTGAAATTGTATTGGTTGGTACTTCAGCAACTGGAGTAGGCGCTACTTCGGGAATTGGTTCTGCTTTTGGTTCTACTTTTGGTTGACCCAAGTCTATTTTACCCAAAATTTTAGTTTCGGGTTTTAGATTTGCTTTGGCTCTTATTACCTCAGGTGTTTTTTTCTCTTCAATTTCCAGTTTTTCTTCTGGTACCTTAGAAATCACCACCTCATGAGAAGCTTTTCTTTGTGCGCCATCTTTGGCAAACTCAGCTTCTAATGCAGAATATGCCTGTTCTTCTAATATTGCGTTGGGATTGTTTTCAATAGCGATTCCCTTGCTTTGTAGATATTCTACTGCACGTGGAATGGAGATATTGAGTTCCTTAACCGCTCTATTTAATCTAATTTTTGGCATGCAAATATGTAGTTTATGTTGAATTTAAATTTTAATTGATTTTCTGAAAATTCTTATTGATTTTCAAAAATATTTTAGTCTTCTAATTCTTCTCTTAGAATTTGTTTTACTTCGTCTATTGTTTCTTCTTCTAGGTCTACTAATTTCAGTAGTGCTTCTGTATCTTTGTCTAGGACACTTCTTGCAGTTTCTAACCCAACTTTTTTGAATTCTGCTATAATCCAAGGATCTATTTCGTCTGAGAATTCGGTTAATTCTACATCGTCGTCATCTTGTTTTTCGCGGTATACATCTATTTCGTAACCAGTAAGCCAAGAAGCCAATCTGATGTTTTGACCTTGTTTACCAATTACTTTAGAAATTTCGTCTACAGGTGTGTATACCATCGCATATTCTGCTTCTGCATTAATTTCTATTTTGTTGATGGTCACGTTTCCTAAAGCTCTTTTTACCAAAATTTCAGGATTTTTGGACCATTGTATCACATCTATATTTTCGTTTCTCAATTCACGAACAACACCATGAATTCTAGAACCTTTCACTCCAACACAAGCTCCAACTGGATCTATTCTGTCGTCATAAGCATCTACTGCAATTTTCGCTTTTTCACCAGGAATACGCACTACTTTTTTCAAAATAATGGTTCCGTCTTGTATTTCAGGAATTTCTAGTTCTAATAATTTTTCTAAAAATTTCGGAGCTGTTCTAGAAATGATGATTTGTGGTTTAGACCCTTTGAAATCTACACTTTCTACAATTGCTCTTACGTTGTCTCCTTTTTTGAAAAAATCAGATGGAATTTGGTTTTCTTTTGGTAAGATAAACTCATTACCTTCATCATCTAGCAAAATTACGTGTTTATGACGAATATGGTGCACTTCTCCTATCACTATTTCACCAATTCTGTCATGAAATTGATCATACAACATCGCATTGTTGTGCTCTTGAAGTTTAGTTGCCAAAATTTGTTTCAGGGTCAAGATACTTCTTCTACCAAGTTGTGCAACCGGAATTTCTTGGGTAAATTCTTCGCCAACTTCAAAAGTAGGATCTATTTTTTTGGCTTCGGTGATTTCTATTTCTAAATCGTCATCTTCAGACATTTCGTCTTCTACGATGGTTTTATTTAAAAATATTTGAAAATCACCTTTGTCAGGATTCACGATGACATCAAAATGATCATCAGAATCATATCTTTTTCTCAATAATGTTTTCAGGGATTCTTCTATAATCGCCATCAAATCAATCTTACTGATGCTTTTTTCATCTTTAAAATCGCCAAATGCTTCAATCAAAGCTAAATTATCCATTCTAAATTCTGTTTTAAAGTTTACATTGATAGTTTAACAATTTGGGCTAAACTAAAATTTTATTTTTACTAATGCTTTTTTTATATCGGTATAGAGAATTTCTCTCTCTTCTACTACATCTTCTTTTCCTTTACCTATGAGTTTTGGTCTTCGGTAGCGCAAAATCAGCGTGATTTTATCCTCATCTACTGCAGCTATTTCGCCTTCTATTTTCTCATCATTTTGCAAAACGAGGTCTACTTCTCTACCTAAATTTTTGGCAAATTGTCTCGGGAAAGTGAGTGGTTCACTCAATCCCGAACTCATTACTTGTAACGAGAAATCGTGCGCTTCTCTATCCAAATTATTTTCTACGGCTCTGCTTGCATCTAGGCAATCTTGCAATGTTACACCGTGGTCACCATCTAAAATAACTACGATATCACTATTGGCAGAAATTTTCAAATCTACTAGAAACAAATCTTCTCTCGATTCTAAAAATTTTGAAACCAATTGTTCTACATTTTCTCTGAAATTCATCTCCTGTTTCCTAGCTTTCTTAATTAATAATAAAAAACTGATACGATTTGCACTTTACTCCAAGCGCAAAAAATTTTTATTAAAAATTCTTAGAAAAGCCCATTAAATAAGACTATTGCCGAAGTATATCGTACGAAAAAAGGCTTTCTTCCGAAGCCTTTCCATTGTTAATCTGTAAATCCGATGCAAATATAATGAAAATATAATGAAATTCAAAATATCAGTGCAATTTGGCTTAATGCTACTCGTAAAAATGGAATGACGGTTTAATTCTAAAAAATCGTAATTTTGCAAAAATTATAAAAAAAGTACTTTGAATATAACAATTGTAGGAACTGGATATGTTGGTTTGGTTACCGGAACCACCCTTGCAGAACTCGGGAATTCTGTGTATTGTGTAGATATTGATGCCGAAAAAGTGCAGGCAATGAAATCGGGTAAAGTCCCAATTTACGAGCCTGGTTTAGAGGAAATGTTTCTGCGAAATATACAAGCCAATCGTCTGTTTTTCACGACCGATCTTAAAGAAGCACTAGATAAATCCGAAGTTATTTATTTGGCTTTACCAACTCCACCTGGTGAAGATGGTAGTGCCGATTTATCTTATGTATTAAGTGTTGCCAATCAAATTGGTGAGTTGATTACCGAGTATAAAGTAGTGGTAAATAAATCTACGGTTCCTGTTGGTACTGCAGATAGAGTGCACGAAACGATTTCTGCCAAAACCGATATGAATTTCGATGTGGTTTCTAACCCAGAATTTTTACGCGAAGGTTTTGCAGTAGAAGATTCTATGAATCCTGCAAGAGTAGTGATTGGTAGTTCGTCTGACAAAGCTAAAGAAATTATGTCCAAAATTTATCAGCCTTTTACCAATACAGGAGTGCCGATTATTTTTATGGATGAGAAATCGTCTGAACTTACCAAATATGCTTCTAACTCATTTTTGGCCGTGAAAATTACCTTTATGAACGAAATCGCTAACTATTGCGAAAAAGTAGGTGCAGATGTAGATAAAGTGAGATTAGGAATGGGTTCTGATGATAGAATTGGGCACCGTTTCTTGTTCCCAGGAATTGGTTATGGCGGAAGTTGTTTCCCGAAAGATGTAAAAGCATTGATAAATTCTGGAAAACAAGAAGGCTTCAATTTCCAAATTTTGGAAGCTACCGAAAACGTAAACCAAAAACAAAAGGTGATTTTGGTAGATGAAATCAGTAAATTTTTCAATGGAAACCTAATTGGCAAGAAAATTGCAATTTGGGGATTAGCATTTAAAGCAAATACAGACGACATCAGAGAAGCATCGTCTCTCGATAATATCAAAATTTTATTAGAAAAAGGTGCTGAAATTGTGGCTTATGATGCGGTAGCTGAAGATAACGTGAAGAAAATTTTTGGTGATAAAATTGCTTACGCCAAAGATATGTATTCGTGTTTAGAAGGAGCAGATTGCTTATTGATTGCCACAGAATGGAGTGAATTTAAAAATCCGAATTTCGAATTGATGGCGTCTAAACTCAAAAACAAAGCCATTTTCGACGGAAGAAATATGTTTGCCCTAGAAAATGTGGAAAAAACAGGATTTTATTACCAAAGTATTGGTAGGAAAAAAATATTGTGAAATTGTTAAGTGGTTAAAAAGTTAAGAAGTTAGTAGAAGATTTTGTAAAATTAATTTTGATAATTTAATGCAAAAAATAAATTCTCATAAAGAGTTGAAAGTATATCAAGAATCTCTGTTATTGGTAAAAGATATATACACAATTACTGCTAACTTTCCAAAAGAAGAAATATATGGTTTAACCTCACAAATGAAACGCAGTGCAATTTCGATACCTTCTAACATAGCCGAAGGTTCAGGTAGAAAAGGGAACGCCGAACTCATTCGATTTTTGTATATTTCTTTGGGCTCTTTGAGTGAATTAGAAACTCAACTTGATATTGCTACAATGCTTAACTTTACCACTAAAAATAATGAAATAGAAAATAGAATTTTCTTTATTAAAAATATGTTATCAAAACTAATATCAAGTCTAAATACTAAAAATTAAAATCTAACTTTATAACCATTTAACTTTCTAACTATTTAACAATAAATGAAAAACATCATCATAACAGGAGGAGCCGGATTTATAGGTTCGCACGTAGTAAGAGAATTTGTTACAAACCACCCAGAATGTAACATCATCAATCTAGATGCACTTACCTATGCAGGAAATTTGGAAAATCTGAAAGATATAGAGCATCTTCCGAATTATTTTTTCGAAAAAGCAGATATCACCAATCCTGATGAACTGAGAAAAGTTTTTGAAAAACACCAACCTGATGCAGTAATTCATTTGGCGGCAGAATCTCACGTAGACAGAAGTATCACCGATCCTAATGCATTCATCAATACCAATGTAAATGGAACGGCAAATTTGTTGAATTTGTGTAGAGAATTTTGGACACTTAATCCGGATCATACCCATGGAAATTTCCCTGAAGGAAAACGTGACAACTTATTTTATCACGTTTCTACCGATGAAGTGTATGGCGCACTTGGTGAAACTGGATTTTTCACCGAAGAAACTTCTTACGACCCGAAATCTCCGTATTCCGCAAGTAAAGCAGCAAGTGATCACTTGGTTCGCTCTTACGGAAATACGTATGGAATGCCTTACATTGTATCAAACTGTTCAAATAATTACGGGCCAAATCATTTCCCTGAAAAATTGATTCCGCTTTGTATTTTCAATATTTTGAATGAAAAACCACTCCCAATTTACGGAGACGGAAAATATACCAGAGATTGGCTTTTTGTGATAGACCACGCCAAAGCAATTCACCAAATATTTTACGAAGCAAAAACTGGCGAAACCTACAATATTGGTGGTTTCAACGAGTGGAAAAATATCGATTTGGTAAAAGAACTCATCAAACAAATGGATGCAAAAATTGGTAAACCAGCAGGTTATTCAGAAAAGCTCATCACCTTTGTGAAAGATAGACCAGGTCACGATTTGCGCTATGCAATAGATGCTACAAAACTCAACCGAGAACTTGGTTGGAAACCAAGTGTAACCTTCGAAGAAGGTTTAGGGAAAACAATCGATTGGTTTTTGGCAAATGAAGAGTGGTTGGAAAATGTGACCAGTGGAGACTATCAGAAATATTATGCTTCGCAATATACCAATGGCGCGAATTAAAACGAATTTCACTAATTGTGGAAGATAAAATTATTTATAAAGAAGAAAGTTACCAAATTATTGGAATCTGTATGAATATTCATTCCACGATGGGAAATGGTTTTTTAGAAGCAGTTTATGCTGAAATTTTAGAAAAAGAATTTATCAGAAATAAAATACCTTATCAAAGAGAAGTGAAATTAGATTTATTTTTCAATGGTGAGAAATTAGAAAAAAAATATAAAGCTGATTTTATTTGTTTTGACGACATTATTGTAGAATTGAAAGCGGTTTCATTTTTAAACGAAAACTTTTCAAGACAAACACTTAATTATCTGAAATCGACTAACAAAAAATTAGGATTGCTCATCAATTTTGGTGAAAAATCTTTAAAATATAAAAGAATTATCAATTTATAACCAAACGAAATTCGAGTAATTCGTAACAATTCGTGTAATTCGTGAAAAATATGAAGGGCATTATTTTAGCCGGAGGTTCCGGAACTAGACTTTATCCGCTTACAATTGCAGTCAGTAAACAACTGATGCCGGTTTATGATAAGCCGATGATTTATTATCCGCTTTCTACCTTGCTTTTGGCGGGAATTAGAGAAATTTTAATTATCACCACTCCGCAAGATCAGGAGAGTTTCCAAAAATTATTAGGAGACGGTTCTTCGATCGGTTGTAGATTTGAATATAAAATACAACCTTCACCAGATGGTTTGGCTCAAGCATTTATTTTGGGCGAAGAATTTATTGGTGATGATTCAGTTGCTTTAGTTTTAGGTGATAATATTTTTTATGGAGCAGGTTTGCCAAAATTATTGGAAAGCAAAACTACGGTAAAAGGAGGTTGCGTTTTCGCGTACCAAGTTACCGATCCAGAAAGATATGGTGTGGTAGAATTTGATGAAAACTTCAAAGCATTATCTATTGAAGAAAAACCAGTGCATCCAAAATCCAATTACGCAGTTCCGGGTTTGTATTTTTATGATAATTCGGTGGTAGAAATTGCCAAAAATTTGAAACCTTCACCAAGAGGTGAACTGGAAATTACCGATGTCAACAAAATTTATCTCGAACAAGGCAATCTAGAAGTAGGATTAATGTCTCGTGGAACAGCTTGGTTAGATACCGGAACTTTCGATTCTTTGCACGAAGCATCAGAATTTGTAAAAGTGTTGGAAAAAAGACAAGGTTTCAAAATTTCTTGCATCGAAGAAATTGCATACAAAAAAGGATTTATCAACAAAGAAGAGCTCCTAAAATCTGCCGAAAAATACGGTAAAAGTGGTTACGGCGATTATTTGAAATCTATTTTATAAAAAAATGAACAGAAAACTATTTTCAAAAATAGTATTTGTAACTATGTTGGCTATTGTAGTCAACATTTTTGTCTATTTTGCTTTTGGGAATGTGTATTCTTCTATCTTATTTAATAAAGAAGTTTTTCTGGAGCAATATACCAATGGAGTCTATCAATACCGATTTCTCAGTATTCAATTATTGCTATGGACTTATGACGTGATTTCTGCATTACCTTTTAAGATTCCTCTAAAAATGTATTTTTGGGATGCAAAAGCAGATCCTAATTTTTTTCTGGCTTATGCAGCGCTCAATACTATTTTTTTGGTACTTTTTGCAATAGTTATGGTTTTAATTTTAGAATCCAAAAAAATTATTGCCTCTGAAACAGAAAAAATACTGTTAGTTGCAGTTGCGGTTTTCAGTATTGGTATCACACAATTTGTGATCGTTCCTTATGATTGCAGTAGTTATTTTTTCTTGTTGCTATTTATTGGTATATTCTTGAGGTATTTAGACAATGGCAGAACTTCACTATTAATATTATTATTAGCTATTTTAGTTGTTTCTACCATTAATCGAGAAACATCAGCATTATCGATTTCATTTGCTGCAGTTTTGCTATTTCAAAAATTTGGAATTAAAAAAGAAAGTGTTTTACCTGTGTTTTTCATGGGAATTTCCTTTGTAATAGTCTATATTTTGATGCGGGTTTTGAGACACAGTTTCAGTACCAATGACGGAAGTACATTAGTTTATAATTTCACGCAGATTAGAAATTGGATTGGGATACTATTTTGGATCATCTTTTTTTGGTTCAGTATGATTTTAGCAAAAGATGATCGTGCTAAAAAAAGTATTTTGTTATTTCATGTTTTCGCTTTACCATATATCATCATGTGTTTTTATACAGGAGCTTTGTACGAAATAAGGTTATATATTCCTTTATTTTTATCGTCATTAATTTTGGGAAGATTGAAAATTGAAAAGATTAATAATTTAACATAAATTTGCAAAAAAATTAAATAATGAAAGAACCACAAGAAAAGTGGACAGAAGTTATAGAGTCAAATCATTCTCTCTTCAAGCTAGATCTTGCCGAAGTTTGGCGTTACAAAGATTTGATTTTTATGTTTGTGAAGAGAGATTTTATTTCCTCTTTCAAGCAAACTATTTTGGGACCTTTATGGTTTTTCATCAATCCCATTATTTCAACTTTCGTTTTTACTATTGTTTTTGGGAATTTTGCAGGATTACCAACTGATGGAATCCCAAAAGTACTCTTTTATTTAGCTGGAATTACATTGTGGAATTATTTCCAAAGTACACTACTAAGTACTTCTAATATTTTTCAAGGATTTGCTGGTATTTTTGGGAAAGTCTATTTCCCGAGATTGGTAACACCCATTTCTATTGTGATTTCTAGTTTTATGAGACTTGCAATACAATTTGTATTGTTTTTGATAGTTTGGGCTTATTATTTTAATAAAGGAATGGTACATCCAAATTGGTGGATTTTTGCGACTCCATTTTTACTCATAATTATGGCTTTGTTGGCACTTGGTTTGGGCATGATTTTTTCTTCGCTCACTACCAAATATAGAGATATTAGTAATTTGATTGGGTTTGGAATTAGCCTTTTTATGTGGGTAACTCCAGTTATTTTGCCTACTTCTTTGGTGAAACAAAAAATGGGACATTATTCGTACTTGGTAGATTTCAATCCTTTGACTCCAATTTTTGAGTGTTTTAAATACGGATTTATAGGAGTTGGAGAATTTACCGTACAATCTTTGGCCTTCAGTTTTATATTTACCCTGATTATTTTGATGATAGGATTGGTGATTTTTAATAAAGTAGAAAAATCCTTTATGGATACCGTATAAAATGAGCAATATCGTAATAAAAGCCGAAAATATTTCTAAACAATATCGATTGGGACAAGTTGGTACTGGTACATTGTCACATGATTTGAACAGATGGTGGCACCAAATTCGTGGTAAAGAAGATCCATATCTGAAAATTGGTGAAGCAAACGATCGTACAAGCAAAGGGAATTCTGAATATGTGTGGTCTTTACAAGACATCAATTTTGAGATTGAACAGGGTGATGCAGTAGGAATTATTGGTAGAAATGGTGCCGGAAAATCTACCTTACTCAAATTATTAAGCAAAGTAACCAAACCAACTACCGGAACTATACGTACCAAAGGTAGAATTGCCTCTTTGCTAGAAGTTGGGACTGGTTTCAACCCAGAAATGACGGGCAAAGAAAATATTTACTTGAATGGAGCAATTCTGGGGATGACCAAAAAAGAAATCAACCGAAAATTTGATGAAATTGTAGATTTTTCTGGAGTTGAAAGATATATAGATACTCCCGTAAAAAGATATTCTTCTGGTATGTATGTGCGTCTCGCATTTGCAGTTGCAGCACATCTAGAATCTGAAATCCTAATCGTAGATGAGGTTTTGGCAGTTGGTGATGCAGAATTTCAAAAAAAATGCCTCGGGAAAATGGGAGATGTTACATCGAAAGAAGGAAGAACCATTTTGTTTGTAAGTCATAATATTGCAAGTGTTAAAAAACTATGTAATCGAGGAATTGTAATGGAAAATGGAAGATTGAGTTATGATTCTACAATAGAGAATGCGATCAATTTTTATTTGGATCACAATAAAGAACAATCAGAATTTAATTACAAAATAGATGAATCCAAAACACAAATTAGTAGGATTCAAATAAAAGCTCAAGAAAATTACAGTAAAAATTCTTTTTTGTTTGAAGAAGACATATTGGTAGAAGTTGATATCAATGTGGAGATTCCAAATATAGTTTTGGCAATGCATATGCTCAATTCAGATTTGAATATTATATTTGTTGATGAACAAAAAATTGAAAAATCAGGAAAATATATTGCGAAAATTCCAAAAAATACTTTTCTTAAAGGAACCTATGTATTAGATTTTTATCTTTATATTCCAAACGTGCAGTTTTTTGATGTTAAGAAAGAAGAAGTTATTATAAAAATTGAGAATTTTCCTGAGAAATACGCAATGTATGATAATGTAGATTGTGGCGTAATAAATAGTCCAATCGAATGGTTGTTATGATAAAAAAAGAAAAAAAATGATTGGAATTACAGGAGGGAAAGGTGTTTTAGGGAAAATTTTATGCAATTTTTTAGATCAAAAAAACATACCTTATTCATTATTTGAAGGAGATGTTAGAGATTCAAAAGTTTTAGAAAATTGGTTCGAAGAAAAACAAATTTCACAGGTTATTTTTCTTGCAGCCAAAGTTGCAATAGATGAGGTGAATAGAAACAAAGAAATTGCATATGATGTAAATGTGAATGGTATTATACAAACAATTAAAGCTATAAAAAATTATCAGAAAAACATATATTTCTTTTATGCAAGTACAAGTCATGTATATGATAGTTCAGAAAAACCTATAGATGAAAATTATACAATTCTACCACAAAACACCTATGGTTTGACTAAACATATGGCAGAAAAAATTTTAGAAGATTTTGCAAATAACAATACCAATTTTCAGCTATGTATAGGTAGGATTTTTAGTTTTTATCATCAATCACAAAATCCACCATACTTGTATCCAACCATTATCAATAGGTTAAAAGAAGAAAACCTAGCATTACCGTTCAAATTAAGGGGAGCTCTATCTGTAAGAGATTTTTCTAATGCAGAAAAAATAGTAGACATTATTTTGAATATTTGTTTACAAAAAATAGTTGGGATATATAATATTGGCTCAGGAAAAGGCATTCAAATAAAAGATTTTGTATCTAAATTCGCTCCTAATAGTTTGAAATTTGAATTTGATGAAAATGAAATAAAAAGTTATTTGGTGGCTGACATTTCGAAATTAAAAAAGACATTGGTAAATTATGAATTATGAAAATGTTTCTATAGTAATTCCTACATTTAATAGGGAAAAATACCTTAAAAACTGTATTGAATCTTGTTTAAGCCAAACCATACCTTGTGAAATTATTGTTTGTGATCACGGGAGTACAGACAATACGCCCGAACTTATGAAACAATACGAAGGAAAGGTTACATATGTAAGAAGAGAATTAGATTCAGGAGTGCATTTTTGTTGGATGGATGGTATTTTGCACGCCAAACATGACCTTATTCATATAAATTTCGATGATGATTGGATGGAACCCACATTTATAGAAAAATGTCTACCATTATTTGATGATAATACCTCATGTGTGATTAGCAATGCTAGAATTGTTCGCGAAAATAATTCGAAATCAGACGAAGTTCCTTTTTTTTATTCAAAAAAAACAGGTAAAATTTCTAGTGGAGAACTCATAAAGAAAAGTACCAGCTCTTTAATTTCTCCATGTGCAGGAATTTATCGTAAAAATATTTTAATAGATAATCTTTTTATTGGTAAAATACCTTTTACAAAAAACACTTATCATGGAGTAGGACCAGATATTTTATTTTCTTTGATGAGTACTTTTGATTTTCCTTTTTTTGGTTATGTAAATGAATTTTTGATTAACTTCAGAGCACATGATACATCAATCACTGTAGATGCACATAATAATCCAGAAAAACAAAAAAATATTCATAAAGCTTATCAAGACGCAAGAATTTATTTTTACCTCAATAAGTTAATCCAAAAAACGAATCTTTTTGGTATTGCAACTAAAATTTTGAACTATAAACAAAAGAAATATTAAGAATATGATACATTTAGCAGAAAATACCATATCGGATAATGAGTTAAAATCTCTTTCACAGTGGA
Organism: uncultured Flavobacteriales bacterium; assembly: GCA_937876095.1. Classification (GTDB taxonomy): domain Bacteria; phylum Bacteroidota; class Bacteroidia; order Flavobacteriales; family Weeksellaceae; genus CALFIE01. Next base: position 35,610 of record CALFIE010000089.1, read on the forward strand.
TTTTGGAATCCAAACAATTAACCAAAGGTCCTTTGGTGATAGAATTTGAAAAGAAATTCGCAGAATACATTGGGACAGAATACTGTGTAATGGTTAATAGTGGATCATCAGCAAACCTATTGATGGCATATGCATTACTAGAAGGCGATTATTTGAAAAATAAAAAAGTAGTTGTTCCTGCAATTAGTTGGATTACAACACTTTCTCCATTTTTACAATTTGGATTTGAGACTTTCTTATGTGACAGTAATCCTGTAAATTTGGGATTAGATCTAAATCAATTAGAAGAAATTTTCAAAAAAGAGCAGCCGTCACTACTAATTTTGGTGCATGTTCTAGCACATCTTAATGATATGGATGAAATCCAAGCACTGTGTGATAAATATGGTGTACTACTAATTGAGGATGCATGTGAAGCTTTAGGAACATCTTACAAAGGAAAAAAAGCAGGTAATTTATCTTTAGCTGGTTCCTTTTCATTTTATTACGGACATCATATTTCTACCATAGAAGGTGGAGCAATCACAACGAATGACAATAAATTATATAATTTGATGCTCTCTATTAGATCACATGGTTGGGCAAGAGATATAGAAGAATCATATAAAACTGCTTGGAAAGAAGAATTTAATATAGATCAATTCAGAGAATTTTACTCTTTCTATTATCCCGGATTTAACCTTAGATCAACAGATCTCAATGCGTTTATTGGGATTTCACAAATAGACCATATGTCAGAAATAGTTACAAGAAGAGAGGAAAATTATTTGTACTATAATGAATTCTTAGATAATAAATTTTGGTCGCAAAAAAGCAAATACGATCAATTATCAAGCTTTGCATTCGGAACTATTGTAGAAAATAGATTAGAAGTTTACAATCATCTGAAAAAAAATGGAATAGAATCAAGACCACTCATTTGTGGAAGTATGGGGAGACAACCTTTTTGGATTAAAAAATTTGGTGTAAAACATCTACCAATAGCAGATGTAATACATGATTATGGTATGTATTTACCAAATCATTTATATTTAGACAAAAACTCAGTTCAATTTATAACAGAAAAGTTCAAAGAAGTTGCGATTCCTAAATTTTTTTGAAAGCATCATGACTAAATCCTCAAAAATATACATCGCAGGTCACCGTGGAATGGTAGGAAGCGCAATTTTCAGAAATCTTCAGACAAAAGGTTTTACAAATTTAATTACAAGAACTTCAGACGAATTAGATTTGCGAGATTCCATTGCTGTTGCCAATTTTTTTGAAAAGGAACAACCAGAATACGTTTTTTTGGCTGCTGCAAAAGTAGGAGGAATACAAGCTAACAATACCTATCGTGCAGAATTTTTGTATGATAATCTCATGATTCAGAATAACATCATTCATCAATCTTATCTAAATGGTGTTAAAAAATTATTGTTCCTTGGTTCCAGCTGTATCTATCCAAAATTAGCACCACAACCTTTGAAAGAAGAATACCTTCTTACTGGCGAATTAGAAACAACCAATGAACCTTATGCTGTTGCAAAAATTGCTGGTATCAAAATGTGCGATGCATACAGAAATCAGTACGGTTGTCATTTTATTTCGGCAATGCCGACTAATTTGTACGGACCAAATGACAATTACGATTTACAAAATTCTCATGTTTTACCAGCCATGATTCGTAAGTTTCACGAAGCCAAAGTAGAAAACAAACCTTTTGTAGAATTATGGGGAACTGGTGAACCTTTGCGAGAATTTCTACATGTAGACGATTTAGCAGAAGCTTGTTTTTTCCTAATGGAAAATTATGACGATTATGGGCAAGTAAATATAGGAATAGGTCAAGATATGAGTATTATTGCACTAGCAAAAATGATTCAAAAAATTGTAGGTTACGAAGGTGAAATAAAATGGGACACCACAAAACCAAACGGAACCCCAAGAAAACTTTTAGATGTCTCCAAAATAAATCAATTGGGTTGGAAAGCTAAAATTCATCTAGAAGAAGGTATCAAAAGTGTTTATCAAGAAAAATTTAACTCATAAAGAATGATTAGTAAGGTTTGAGTAATTTTGTAAAAATTATTCCCTTCCAAAAAAAATAAAGAAATGGCAAAAGTTGCACTTATTACAGGAATTACAGGTCAAGATGGTTCTTATCTTGCTGAACTGCTTTTAGAAAAAGGCTATGAAGTTCATGGCATCAAAAGAAGAGCATCATCTTTCAACACTCAAAGAATAGATCATTTATACAAGGATTTGCACGAGCAAAATGTGCGTTTCA
>CALFIE010000090.1 GCA_937876095.1 uncultured Flavobacteriales bacterium
TATTTTTGGTTGCATAAAGAAATTCATCTGATTTGTTTTTCTGAGCTTCTGCCTTATATATAGAAATCATATTGCTATAACAAGTCAATAAGATTTTTTGATCTTTATCTTTTAATTCGGGGATTATTTTTTCAATTAAGTTTTTCTCCTCTTGTATTTTAGTAAAATCATCAAATTCAAGATATAAATATGCTTTGTAATAGGCAAGAACTCCCATTTCAAAACTATTTTCATTTACTTCATTTTCTAATTTTTCAATTAATTTTATATTTTCAACTAATTTATAAGCACTAAAGTTTTTCATTATTTGTTGAAACTCTGGTGTATAATTTATTTGTGATGTTTTTGATTGAAAAATAGTAGATGTGATAAGAGAATCCTTGCTAGCGTAAATATCCTTACTCACATTAGCAGAAATAGTTATACTACAAAAAACCAAATAAAAAAGAGCGCAAAAAAAGTATTTTTTCTTCATAAATAGTGCCTTAAGCAAGTGAAATATGACTTCAATCACAAAATTAATTTATTTTTTTTTTAAATAGTGGTAAAAAACAAGAAATTACTACAAAAAAAATAAAAATATCAAGTTAATCAAACTTATATGGTACATAAAAAAGTCACCTATTTGGTGACTTTTTTTATTAAAAATTCGTATTTTCTGAATGATTACTCGCAGAGAATAATTCCTTTATTATTATTAAATTCTACCACTCCACTTTTTACCGCAAAAGAAAATACACTGTCTTTCTCGTTTTCTTTATTGAAAAACTTACCAAAATTATCTGCAATTTGGTTGGTGTACAGTTTTACTTTACCACTATTTAGTGATGCAACAATTGCAGCGTGATCTTTCTTGATATGGAAATCACCATTTTTACCAGGTAGCAAAACAGATTGCACTTCTCCTTCAAAAACAACCGATTCCGGAGTCAAAATTTTTATATTCATATCTTATAGATTTGAGATATCAGATTGCAGATTATAGACAAATATTCTGTTGTCTGAAATCTGAAATCTTGTGTCTAAATTTTAATTAAGCGTTTTCTGCCAACAATTTTTGTCCAGCTTCTATCGCTTCTTCTATCGTACCTTTTAAGTTAAAAGCAGATTCAGGAATATGATCTAATTCCCCATCAATAATCATATTAAATCCTTTGATGGTATCTTTGATATCTACCAATGCTCCTTTCAGACCTGTAAATTGCTCTGCAACGTGGAAAGGTTGAGATAAAAATCTTTGTACTTTTCTAGCTCTGTATACTACCAATTTATCTTCCTCAGAAAGTTCTTCCATACCTAAAATTGCGATAATATCTTGCAATGCTTTGTATCTCTGTAGAATTTCTTTTACTCTTTGTGCACAATCGTAATGGTCATGACCAATAACTTCTGGTGTCAAAATTCTAGAAGTAGAAGCCAATGGATCTACTGCAGGATAAATACCTAGAGAAGCAATTTTTCTATCGAGTACTGTAGTTGCATCTAAGTGCGCAAAAGTAGTTGCAGGTGCAGGATCGGTTAAGTCATCTGCAGGTACATAAATAGCTTGTACCGATGTAATTGAACCATTTTTGGTAGAAGTAATACGCTCTTGCATAGCTCCCATTTCTGAAGCCAAAGTTGGTTGATAACCTACTGCAGAAGGCATTCTACCAAGAAGTGCAGATACTTCTGAACCAGCTTGTGTAAATCTAAAGATATTATCTACAAAGAAAAGTACATCTCTACCTTGACCTTGTCCGTCTCCATCTCTGAAATATTCTGCAATGGTAAGACCAGAAAGTGCTACTCTAGCTCTTGCTCCAGGTGGTTCGTTCATCTGTCCGAAAACGAAAGTACATTTTGAATCTTTCATTTCTTCTAGATTTACTTTAGAAAGATCCCAACCTCCATTTTCCATAGAGTGCATGAAATCTTCACCATATTTTATAATTCCAGATTCTAACATCTCTCTCAAAAGGTCGTTTCCTTCTCTGGTTCTTTCGCCAACTCCAGCAAAAACAGAAAGTCCACCGTGTCCTTTTGCAATATTATTAATCAATTCCTGAATCAAAACTGTTTTACCAACTCCTGCTCCACCAAACAATCCAATTTTACCACCTTTTGCATAAGGCTCAATTAGGTCGATAACTTTGATACCTGTGAAAAGTACCTCTGCAGAAGTAGAAAGTTGATCAAATTTTGGAGCTTCTCTGTGGATTGGCAATTCGGTAACTTTTGCAACATTTGGAATACCATCTATTGCATCTCCTACTACATTGAACAATCTACCATAAACACCTTCACCAGTTGGCATGGTAATTTGTTTTCCGAAACCAATTACTTCTTGGCCACGTTGTAAACCATCGGTAGCATCCATAGCGATACATCTTACAGAATCCTGACCAATGTGTTGCTCTACTTCTAGTATTACTTTTTCGCCATTATGTTTTGTGATTTCTAGTGCATCATAAATTCTTGGAAGTTCTTCAGCATCCTGAAAAACAACATCGATTACCGGACCGATAATTTGAGAAATTTTTCCTTTAATTTGGTTTGACATTGCTAAATTTTTTGGTTTTGCAAATATAAAGAAACTTCCCAAATCTACAATTGCTTAAAAAGAAGATTTTTATCATATTTGCAAACAAATTTTTATGTTTTATTTGCGTTCTATTTTTAGTAATTGCAGAAAACAACCATACAAACGAAAATCTGTATTTTGAAAATCATCAAAGAATTTTCTGAAAACCTTCACAACAAACCATTGGTAATCACTTTGGGGATGTTTGATGGTGTTCATCTTGGGCATATTTCCATCATTAATCAACTCAAAAAAATTGCCCAAAAAAGTAATTTGCAGCCTGCAATTCTAACATTTTGGCCACATCCTAGGAAGGTTTTTAATCCTAATGAACCATTGAAATTGCTCAATACTTTAGATGAAAAATTAGCATTGCTAGAAAAAAATGGCGTTGAATACCTTTTTTTGAAAGAATTTGATGAAGATTTCAGAAATCTAAGTGCTGAAGATTTTGTAGAAGATATTTTAATTAAAAAATTGAATACCAAACATATCATAATAGGTTACGACCACGTTTTCGGAAAAAATAAATCGGGAAATTTTGATTTGTTGAAAAAATTGGCTCTCAAATTAGATTACGATGTAGAACAATTAGAAGCGATAACTGCTGAAAACCACCAAAACATCAGTTCTACGAGAATAAGAACTGCGCTTTCCGAAGGAAATATCGTAGAAGCCAACCAAATGTTGGGTTACCATTACCAAATTTCGGGCAAGGTAGTTCATGGTAAAAAATTAGGAAGAACCATAGGTTATCCTACCGCAAATTTGGAGATAGACGAACTGAAATTGCTCCCAAAAAATGGTGCATATATTGTTGAAGTACACCACAATAACAACTTTTATAGAGGAATGTTGAGTATAGGAACCAATCCTACTGTAAATGGTGAAAAACTCACTGTAGAAGTCTATATTCTTGATTTTGATCAGAACATTTATGATGAAGAAATTACGGTAAAATTCCGAGATTTTCTGCACGAGGAAATCAAATTTGAAAATCTTGAAAAACTCATCGAAAAATTAGATGATGACAAAAAAAGAACTGAAAATTTTGAGTATTAACAGTTCTTTTTATTTTATTTTATTTTTTGTCTTTTATTTATATCCTAAAATCTGCGCTTCTAAGTGCAATACTTCATCTACATATTTCTTAAATGCAGGATATTCTGCTGCTGAAATAGTATCCCAAGGTGTATGATTTTTTTTTGAAACTTTCAATTTGTTGGGTTCCAAAAGTTCAAATTTCAGTTCATAGGTGTGGTTTTTATATGTCAATTCCGAATTTTGAGGAATTTCTGTAAATTTCAATGGTGATGGTAGATTAAGGGTTAACTCTTCTACATAATCGGTATTAGTTTCATAATTTGGATACAGAATATCAAAATTTCTGGTTTCTAATGCAACCAAATTATTGGTATACGATTTCAAAACAAAAGGAATGTTGGTAATATTTAGACTTCCTACTGTTTGTGGTTTTTCAGAAATTGAAAATTCAGATTCCAGCAGAAGTGGATTTTTAGTTAAATCTCTTCCGCTAATTGCTTTGGTACTTTTTACCACCACCGTTTTATTCAGATTTTCAGCAAACATTTCTTCTGCATTATTTTTTCTGATTTGATCGGTAACTTCATCTGAATATTGCTCGTTGTAATAGGCTTTTCCGCTACCAAAAAGTGAAATCACATTTTTAACATTGAGTCCTGATTCCGAAATCGAAACCTGAGAACTTGTAGAAATGGTTGGCAAAAGTTGGTTTTCTGCAGGTAAATTGATGATAGTCGCATTTTCGTTTTCCAGTTTATTTCCAATTACCAAAGCTTGTGCCTTATAATTGGCTGTTATAAGCGATTTGAATGGCAAATATTTATCAGTAAGTTCCAGATAGGTTTCTTTACCATCTAAATTGGTTTTGATAATACAATGATTAAAATCTATAATTGGCATTGCCAAATAATTTTTTGCATTGGGATTGGTAGAAACCAAAACCATATTGGATTTCAGCCCTGCTTGTTGTCCTAATACCATAAATAGTGCAGAAACATCTTTGCAATCACCCAATTTTGAAATGATGGTTTTTGATGGTTTTTGAGGAATAAAACCACTTTGTCTGAAATCTACCGAACTATAATTGATGTTCTTTTCGATATAATTGTAGATTTTTTCGGCTTTTTGTTCATCGGTCAATCCTGAAATTCCTGTTGGGAAAATTTCATTGAAAGCTTCTTTGGTGGTTTCATCTGATACGGTTACTTTTTTTACCAAATCAGCATACCAATTGGCAATTTCTGACCAAGAATTGATGGTATTTACTTTTATTTGGGTGGCAATATCTGCATATTCTGGTGAGAACGATTCTTCTGCTGGAATTGGTTGTAGGTTTTTCAACGACCAAGTGGTGTATTTTTTACCATTGATTTTTTTACTGGTAGGATTTACAGATCCATTTAAAATTTTAGCATTAAAATGTTCTTTTTCTGGAGTAATGACGGTGAATGTAGATTCTACAACAGGATAATAACTATTGAAATAAGAAGTTAGATTGAAATCTTTGTAAAATCTACCCGATGTTCTCTCATAACTTTCGGTTTGTACTATTACAACGTCTCCAACTTCAAGATTAGAAAATACAATGCTTTCTTTGTTGTTTTCTCCGTTAGAAATAGATCCATTTTTCTTTAGTACTTCTGCTTTTTTCAGAAAATCATCATAATTGATGTTGTATTCTTTCAATTCTTCTATTCCTTTTTCAGAAGTAATTTCAAAAGCATAAGTATTCCTTTTTTTGTAACCACCTTCTGGGAAAACATTCACAATATACTCATCTAAAAGTGTGGTAACTCCTTTTTCACCTTTCATAGTCGTATTTCTACGAGCTGCCACCAATTTGTGCAAATCTTCGGTTGCGACATTGTTTATTTCGTCGGTAGAATTGGTAATATTTTGCAAAGTACTCATCACTTCTGCATCTGATGAATTATGTGTAAGCGATTCTCTAAGGTATTTTTCTGCTTCCACCGGTTTATTCATAGTGCTGTACAACATTGCTTTTCTCGACAAAGCATTAGCAGAATAGGGAAAATTTGCAAGTGATTCATCTATCTGATTCATTGCCTGATCGTATTTTTGCTCTTTTATATATTGTTCTGCAAGGCTAAGTCTAAAATTATTATTATACGGAAATTCATTTATCAAGCGTAATAATACGGCATTTGCATCGTCATTTCTATTTGCAGATTTATATTTTTCAACCAATGTTGCTGCTAATTTTGGATTTTCTATTTTTTCTAAAAAATCTTCAAGTACTTTGATGGTATTCCTACCATTTATAGGTTGGGTATCGTACAATGAAACGAAACTTGAGAGATAAGTTTGATTGTTATAAGATGCTGCGCGAAATTTATCCAAGTCAGAAATCATACTGGATGCATCTGCTTTTTTGAGTGCAGTGATCATATTCAGTAGGTAAACAAAGGGAGTTGCTTTGGTTTTGCTCAATCTTGTGCTTAATTTTTCAATATCCTTTACATTAGCATTATCAAAAAAATCTTTTTGAGTAAATTTGCCAATATCTACTAAATAATAGTCTGGATCATCAGTCTCAATATTTTTAAGTACTTCAACTGCTTTTTCATTTTCTTTCAATTTTTCGTAATAATTCATAAGCATTACCCTTACCAAAGTAGATTTTGGATATAATTTCAGTAGATTATCTATTTCTTTTTTAGCATTTCTGTTTTGCCTGTTGTTCAGATAACCATAGGATAGCAATATTTGGTTTAGTGCAGAATTTGGGTTTTCTGCAATTTTCTTTTCAAAATATTTCTCAAAATTCAATTTCATCAATTGTGGTGCAACTTTCTCGGTGGTACTTTTGGTGTAATCATGATAGGTATCATCATATTTCAGATCAGTTAATCGTACAAAGTTTTCATCATAAATATCACAAAGAATAAGTGCAGTATTTCTATTTACTTCGGTTTTTAGTAATAGTCTGTTTATTCCCTTTTGTAATCGTACTTTTACCAAAAAAGAACCCGATTCTTGATCGGTATTGTCTTTTGCTACAATTTCTACATCATTTAGAAAAGCTTTATAATTGGTAATTCCGGTGATTTCCAAAAGAACCGTTCTATCTTCTGGAGCTTCTATAAAACTCTGTGCATAAACAATTCCGTTGCCATATTCTGCTTCATTCATAAAAATATGATAACCTTCTTTTTGTGCATTCTTAGGATTATACCAATTTACTTTTCCTAAACTATTTGCATTGAATAATTTATTGTTTTTAGCATATAATTCTGGTTCATATTCGGTATCCATTCCGCTTCCATTCAGATTTTCGAACACTCCTGCAATTTGCCATTTGTTTACTGATTTTATTTTGCTTTCATCTATTTTTTTACGTCGCATTTCATCTAAAATAATTTTCATATAGCGTACAGTTGCGTCTTCTGCATATTTGCTATTTCCCAATAAATCACCTTTTACAAAGGTATTATCATCAAATCCTGTTTTACCAACATCTCCCAAGAAATAGGGTTGTGAAATCAGTGGAAACAAGTAAGCTCTATCTGGAGCAATTTTTATAAAATTTTGGGTAAACACTTCATCAAATGCCAATTGTCCCATTTCTGCATCTATCATTGCATCTATCACCAAAGCGTCTATATTGGTGTTTTTTTGGGTTACAAGTGTTTTATTAAATAATTGTCTGGCTTCAACTCGTTTGTTATTTAATAACAAGTTAAGTACCTTATTTTCATTTACCTGAGCGAAAACTATCGCCGAAAAAAAAGTAAAAATAAATGCGCTAAATTTCATATTATAATTGTGTTAACTGTTGATTTCCTGTTGTAATTTTTTAGGGAGCGATTTCAAAACCAAATCATAGGAATGATCGATAATTTTTTTAATCAAATCTGGTTTCAATCCTTCTGTTTGTACAGAGTTCCAGTGTTTTTTACTCATATGATAACCAGGTGTAATTTGTGGAAATTGTTCTCGCAACTCCAAACTCCAATCAGGATCTGCTTTTGCATTGAAAAATGCAGGATACCAATCTAATGAACAAAGGAGAAAGATTTTTCCACCGATTTTGAACACCAAAACTTCAGGTCCAAAAGGAAAACATTCTTCTACTCCTTTTTTTTGTAAACAATGGTTACGGATTTCTTCTAGCGTCATACAAATTTTTGATGCCTAAATTAATAAAACTAATAATGTATTACCGAAAATTAGTAAAAAATTGGTCTAATTACTATTTTCACCAAAAATATTATAATAAATTTTTAAACCAACTTCATCACCACATTTTCACCTATTTTCTCCACTTTTACCAAATTGAGTTTGCTTAAATTTTTAGAAGTTTTGTCCCATTTTTTTCCAGAAAATTGCGACTGGTTTTTCACATCTGCTAATGACATTTCACCACCGTTTTTTTCCAAAATATCAAGAATAATCTTTTCGTCATCGCTCACTTCCAACTTCACGCTTCCTGCTTCCTGCTTCTCTGGTCGCATTTGCGGGAAGAATAACACTTCTTGTATAGATGCATTATTGGTAAGAAACATAATCAAACGATCCATTCCAATTCCGAGACCCGAAGTTGGTGGCATTCCGTATTCCAAAGCACGCAAAAAATCTTGGTCTATAAACATTGCTTCATCATCACCACGTTCTGAAAGCGCCATTTGTGACTCGAAACGTTCTCTTTGATCGATAGGATCATTCAATTCCGAATATGCATTCGCAATTTCTTTTCCACAAACCATCAATTCAAATCTTTCTGTAAGACCTTCTTTGCTACGGTGTTTTTTGGTAAGAGGCGACATTTCTATCGGATAATCGGTAATGAAAGTCGGTTGAATGAAGTTTCCTTCGCATTTTTCGCCAAAAATTTCATCGATGAGTTTTCCTTTTCCCATGGTTTCATCTACCTCAATTCCGATGGATTTTGCAAAATCGTACAATTCTTTCTCCGATTTTCCTGTAATATCAAAACCGGTGAATTTCAAAATCGCATCGGTCATCGAAATTCTTGGATAAGGCGCTTTGAAATCAATTTTATGTTCTCCGAATTGTGCTTCAGTTGTTCCGTTGACTTGCAATGCACAAAATTCCAACAATTTTTCGGTGAAATTCATCATCCAATTGTAGTCTTTGTACGCCACATAAATTTCCATTGCCGTGAATTCTGGATTGTGCGTTCTGTCCATCCCTTCGTTACGGAAATTTTTAGAAAATTCGTAAACGCCATCAAAACCACCAACAATCAATCTTTTCAGATACAATTCATTGGCAATTCTTAAATAAAGCGGAATGTCTAAAGCATTGTGATGTGTGATGAAAGGTCGCGCTGCAGCACCACCCGGAATTGCTTGCAAAATAGGAGTTTCTACCTCGAAATAACCTGCCTCATTGAAAAAAGTACGCATCGCATTGAACAATTTTGTTCTTTTTACAAAAATTTCTTTTACGTGAGGATTTACCGTGAGATCAACATAACGTTGTCTGTAACGCAGTTCCGGATCGTTAAAAGCATCGTGCACTACTCCATTTTCGTCGGTTTTTGCTTGCGGAAGCGGACGAAGTGCTTTGGTTAAAAGTGTAAAATTTTCCACTTTTACAGTCATTTCACCAACTTGTGTGTTGAAGAGTTCACCTTCGATACCAATGATATCACCAATATCTAAAAGATGTTTGTAAACCTCGTTATAAAGAGTTTTATCTTCACCTAGGCAAATTTCGTCTCTATTGAAGTACACCTGAATTTTACCTTCGGAATCTTGCAATTCGGCAAAACTTGCTTTACCCTGAATTCTTCGACTCATCAATCTGCCTGCAATTTTCACTTTTTTACCTTCAGAGAAATTTTCTTTGATGGTTTTGGTGGTATCAGAAATCACATATTCCTCTGCTGGAAAAGCGTTGATTCCCATTTCTGTGAGTTTTTGCAGTTTTTCGCGACGGATAATTTCCTGTTCAGATAAAGACATTTTTATATATATTTTTTAGACTTGCAAAAATAGGGAATTTTTATGAATTTTTTTTGAGTAAAACATGAATATATACAATAAAAAAAGCAACCAAAAAGGTTGCTAACATTATCTTTAAAAATTTAGTACTTATTTCTTAAGCGATAGAATATATTTTACCATTTTTTTGCATTTTCTTTATCCATACCAGCGTGTGCTGACATCGGAACTTCACCCCAAACTCCACTTCCACCATTTACAATTTTATCTGCTAATTTGTCGATATCAACATCGGTATATTTTGCAGCAACGTCGTTATATGCTGGTCCTACCAATTTTGCATCTTCTTTGTGACATGTTAAGCAATCTGATCCTGCAATAAGTGTTTTACCCTCTTCTTCTGGGGTTGCAGCAACTTTGTTTGCATTTACTTCGGTTGGTTCTGGTAACATTACATTACCTTCTTTTGGTTCTTCTTTTTTGGTGCAAGAAATCATAAAAAACACACCAAAAACTGCTGAGAAAAGTATTTTTTTCATTTTAAAAAAATTTTTTACAAAAATAAAAAACTTAAGGCTAACCAAATTATGATTGTAGTCGTAAATCAAGATGATATTTATTTTCTATTAAAAATTTTAATACCTTTGTCAGTATCAATTTTTGTTGTGAAAAAACACCTCGCTTATTTTCTATTAATAGTTTATCTCTTTAGTTTTACAGAGACCAAACAATTGTTCAAAACTGCGAACTTGGTAGAGCATTTTATTTTGCACAAAGCAAAAAATCCTGATTTTTCGGTATATGCGTTTTTCAAGATGCATTATTTTGACAAAACTGTGAAAGATGCTGATTACAAAGAGGATATGAAACTCCCCTTCAAAACACACGATTGTTATGCAGTAAGCGTTAACCTTGCTACTCCACCCAAAATTTTTGAATTTTCTTTTGAATGCAGGAAACTTTTTTTAGAAAAAAAGCAGCATTTCACCTATTCAGAAAGTTATACTTCTTCTAAAATTTCCTCGGTTTTTCGTCCTCCGATTGTAGGTTAATTTCTTAATTTTTTGTAAAATCTTTTTATTAATTTTTCATTAATGAATAGATGAAACTATTGTTAGAATTAACTTAAAAATCGAAAAAAATGAATAATGCACACTTGCATTTGGTAGTCAACCATTTGCCAATTATATTTCCTGTTGTAGGAATAATCTTACTATTAATCGGGATTTTCACCAAATCCGATGTTTCTAAAAGAAATGCGTACTTAGTTTTTATTTTGGGCGCAATTGCATCTATTATCGCAATGCTAACTGGCGAAAACGCCGAAGAATCTATAGAACACCTTGCAGGAATTTCTGAAAACGCCATCAATTTGCACGAAGAAAGTGCCGAAACTTTTGCTGCAATTTCTTATTTTTTAGGAGCAATATCCTTATTTTCTTTGATAGCCAATTTTAAAAATTGGGCGTTTTCAAAATTTTTGCCATTTGTTACCCTTGTTTTTGCACTAATTACGATGTTTTTTGCTTCGCAAACTGGTAATTCTGGTGGTGAAATTCGCCATTCGGAAATCAAAAACGGGGTTGCTGCACAAAATGGTAACCAAAATGAAAATACCACAGAGAAAACAGAAAAAACTCCTGATAAAGACGAAGACGACGATTAATACAGGGTTTTATTTCAACTTTGTCATCATAAAAATATGGGCAAAGTTGAATTTTTATGATTAAAATCTTCTAATTTTTAAAATTTTCATTAATGTTAAATAAAATCATAGAATTTTCTATCAAGAACAAATTCATCATTGGTTTGTGTACGCTGTTTCTGATAATTTTCGGATTATTTGAACTGAAAAAACTACCAATAGATGCGGTTCCTGATATTACGGATAATCAGGTGCAAATCATCACGTCATCTCCAAGTTTGGGTGCTCCTGATATCGAAAAATTCATCACTTTTCCGCTAGAACAAGCTAATAGCAACATTGCAGGAATCAAACAAATCCGCAGTTTCTCCAGATTTGGACTTTCGGTGATCACGATTGTTTTTGATGATGATGTGAATCTGTTTTTGGCTCGTCAACAAGTTGCAGAGCGACTTCAGCAAGTTTCCAAAGATATTCCTACAGATTTGGGAGTTCCACAAATGGCGCCCATCACAACTGGACTTGGCGAAATTTATCAGTATGTAGTAAGACCAAAAAAAGGCTACGAACATCGCTACAGTCCTATGCAACTTCGCACCATACAAGATTGGGTGGTTCGCAGACAACTTTTGGGTGTAGAAGGAGTTGCAGATGTTGCAAGTTTTGGTGGTGACCTTAAGCAATATGAAGTTGCGGTAAATCCTGCACAACTGAAATCTGTAGGTGTTACTATGAAGGAATTGTTTGATGCACTGCAAAAAAACAACCAAAATACAGGTGGTGCTTATATAGAAAAAGGGGCAACTGTACAATTCATTAGAACCGAAGGTTTGGTTGGCAAAATAGAGGATATAGAAAATACGGTCATCAAAAATTTACCAGATGGTACTCCAATTTTGGTAAAAAATGTAGGAAAAGTTCAGTACGGAAAAGCTATTAGATATGGCGCAATGACATATAATGGAGAGCAAGAAGTTGCAGGTGCAGTTGTGATGATGCTGAAAGGTGCCAATTCTAATGTGGTGATAGATAAAGTGAAAAACAGAATAGATGAAATCCAGAAAACCTTACCAGAAGGTGTGAAAATAGACGCGTTTCTAGACCGTACCAAAATGGTGAACAATTCCATTCACACCGTTTCTAAAAATTTGCTGGAAGGTGCATTGATTGTAGTTTTTGTACTGGTCTTGTTTTTAGGAAATTTCAGGGCTGGATTTTTGGTGGCATCTGTAATTCCATTAGCAATGCTTTTTGCCATTATTATGATGAATTTGTTCGGTGTTTCTGGAAATCTGATGAGTTTAGGTGCGCTGGATTTTGGGCTAATTGTAGACGGTGCAGTAATTATAGTAGAAGCAGTGCTCCATAGATTGCACCATCTGAAAAAACTTGATCATCGTACGATTTCACAAGAATATATGAACAAAGAAGTGGCTTCTTCTGCCGGAAAAATGATGAATTCTGCAGTTTTTGGGCAAATTATAATTTTGATTGTGTATTTACCAATCCTTACTTTACAAGGAATTGAAGGCAAAATGTTCAAACCAATGGCTCAAACTGTTGCATTTGCTTTGCTTGGTGCGTTTTTGCTTTCACTCACCTATATTCCGATGATGTCAACACTGGTTTTATCTAAAAAAATTGATACCAAAAAAACTTTTTCGGATAAAATGATGGAAAAAATAGAAAACGTCTACCGAAACACCTTAAATAAAATTTTGAAATTTTCTAATGCCCTATTTTTTGGTGTTTTGGCGCTTTTTGCAGTTGCACTATTTGTACTTTCTACTTTGGGTGGCGAATTTATCCCAAGTTTACCAGAAGGTGATTTTGCTGTTGATACCCGATTATTACCAGGAAGTAACCTGAAAACCAGTACCGATGCTGTTTTGCAAGCCGAAAGAATTTTATTAAAGAAATTTCCTGAAATTAGAAAAGTGGTCGGCAAAACTGGGAGTTCAGAAATACCAACCGATCCTATGCCAATAGAAGCAAGCGATGTAATGATTATTCTGAAAGATAAATCTGAATGGACTTCTGCAGATAATTACAACGATTTGGCAGAAAAAATGAGCAACGAACTCAAAAAAAATATGATCGGAGTAACTTTCTCTTTTCAATATCCGGTTGCAATGCGTTTCAATGAACTAATGACAGGAGCACGACAAGATGTGGTTTGCAAAATTTTTGGTGAAAATCTGGATACGCTGAAAGTATATGCCAACAAATTGGGCGACATTTCCAAAAAAATTGAAGGAGCACAAAATATCTATGTAGAGCCAATTTCTGGGATGCCCCAAATTGTAATTTCCTATAATAGAAATGCGATTGCACAATATGGTCTCAGTGTTTCAGATATTAACCAAACAGTAAATACCGCATTTGCAGGACAAACAACAGGTGCAGTGTATGAAGGTGAAAAGAAATTCGATTTGGTGGTAAGATTAGATGGTGACCAACGCAAAAATATTGCAGATGTTCAAAATCTGCTGATTTCATCGCCATTTGGAATAGATATTCCGCTAAGTTCCCTTGCAAAAGTAGAACTGAAAGAAAGCGTTAACCAAATTCAGCGGGAAAATACACAACGCAGAATCATCGTTGGTTTCAACGTCAGAAACCGAGATATACAATCTACGGTGGAAGATTTACAAAAAAATGTAGATCAAAAACTGAAACTTCCAACTGGATATTTTGTGAAATATGGTGGTACTTTTGAGAATTTGCAGCAAGCGAAAACCAGACTGTCTATCGCAGTTCCTGCCTCACTTTTATTGATATTATTGATGTTGTATTTCGCCTTTCAAAACATCAAATACGCCTTGCTGATTTTCTCGGCAATTCCATTGTCGGCAATTGGTGGTATTTTATCACTTTGGATTCGGGATATGCCATTTTCGATTTCTGCAGGAGTCGGATTCATCGCACTTTTCGGAGTTGCGGTACTCAACGGAATTGTTCTGGTTGCAGAATTTAACCGACAATTGGAAACCAACCAAAATCTGGAAGAAGCCGTAAAAAATGGCGCAAATAGCAGACTTAGACCAGTTCTGATGACAGCTTTTGTGGCATCTCTCGGATTTTTACCAATGGCAATTAGCAACGGAGAAGGTGCAGAAGTACAGCGTCCGCTTGCAACGGTCGTCATTGGTGGTTTGTTGCTCGCAACGTATCTCACTTTATATCTTTTGCCGGTAATGTATATTTGGTTTGAAAAACATTTCCCCCAAAAACAAAGCAAATTGGAGGAATTAAATAATGATGAATACCAATTATAAACGATAATTGAATCTTTGCCTCTGAAAAAAATAATTTTAAAGGAATCTGCGAATCTTCGATTTGGGAACTTAAAAATATTTTCAAACATATAAAAAATCTTTGCGCTCTTTGCGTTAAAAAAAAATAAAATGAATACAAAATTTTTAAAAATAATCTTATTTTTAGTTTTCGAGATTGGTTTTTCGCAAACGCCAATTTCATTGGAAACCGCTGTTGAAAAAGCCTATAAAAACAACCTGCAACTAAAATCAGGTGCGTTGAAAATCAATTACCATCAGCAAATGAAAAATGCGGTGATAAACGTAGATCCACTCAATATTTCGGGTGAAATTGGACAGATTAATTCAGCGTATGTTGATAATAAAATATCAGTGAATCAAACCATCAGATTGCCAAAATTTTATAAAACCCAAAAATTGGTTTTAGCAGAAGAATACAAAAATTCTATTCTAAATTTGGAACTCCAAAAATGGCAACTAAAACGCGAAATTTCGTTGTTGTACAACGAGCTGAACTTCTTCGACGAAAAGAAAAAACTGCTAAAAAAAGCAGACAGTATTTTCAGTAATTATTACCAGAAAGCTGAACTCCGTTTAAAAAAAGGTGAAAGCAATTTACTGGAAAAAGCAACCTCAGAAAATCTGCGCAGTCAAGCAGAAATGCAACTGAAATCTTTAGAAAAAGAAAAAGAAATTGCCACTCAGAAATTGAGTTTTTTAATTAATGACGGTCAATTATATGAAAACGAAAAAGCGACTTTTTCTGTCTTCGATTTCAAAAATTTTAATGAAAATTACGCAGGAAATCCAATCGTTTTGCAACAATTAGAACAAGAAAAAAACATACAAAATGCCAAACTTTTGGCAGAAAAATCGAAACTTTTGCCGAGTTTTAATTTTGGTATTAATTCTACATCTATGTATGGTAATGGAGCCGACAATCAGTTCTACGAACGTTCCAGGAGATTTCAATCGGGGATGATTGGTATTGGTTTGCCGATTTTCAATTCGGGGCAAAAATCGGTGATTGAAGCACAAAAAATTAATCAACAAATTGCCGAAAACAACTATCAATTGGAATTAATGAACCTCAAAAATCTATATGCACAACATTTTGGGAACTACCAAAACCTGCAAGAAGAAATCACCTATTACCAAAAAACGGGTATTAAAAACAGTAATGACATTCTGAAAACTGCTCAAAATCAGTATTTCAATGGGGAAATCAATTATCTGGAATGGACTCTTTTGGTGACACAAGCATTAGAAATACAAAATAAATATCTGGATCGACTAAAAGAACTCAATGATAAAATTATAGAACTTAACTCTATAAAAAGTGAAAAATAATTGGAAGTCAAAAGTCGAACTATCAAATTCCCCTTCTTTTAAGAAGGGGTGGCAAAATTTTCAAAAAGAAAATTTTGACAGGGTAGTTTAAAACAAAAATCAAAAATTATGAAAAACATATTCATTATACCAACAATATTTCTACTCTTTTCCTGCGGAAAAGACGAAGAAAAAACAACCGAAAAATTTGAAATCGCAGCCAACGAAAATCAAATTACGCTAAATGATGCTCAACTAAAAAATGCCGGAATTACGGTTACAAATTTACATGATCAACCTATTTCCAATACCATTTTGGTTAATGGTACTATTGATATTCCACCACTCGGAAATGCAAGTGTAAGCGCACCAAGTGGTGGTTATGTGAAATTTACCAAAATTTTGCCCGGAATGTTTGTCTCACAAAACCAAACATTGGCTACTCTGGAAGATCCACAATTGGTACAATTACAAGAGGATTATCTTTTGGCACAATCTAATTGGTCTTTGGCTCAAAAAAATTATACCCGTCAAAAAGATTTGAACCAATCCAAAGCAAGTTCAGACAAAGTCACTCAACAAGCGCAAACCGAAGCACAAAACCAACATATTATGGTGAGAGCAATGGCAGAAAAACTGCAAGTGATGGGAATCAATCCCAAAAATCTAACTGCACAAAATATTCAACGGATGATTGCTGTGAAAGCGCCAATTTCAGGCTATATTTCATCGGTAAATGTCAGTATTGGACAGTACGTCTCTCCTACCGAAAAATTATTTGAAATTAGAAATACCAGCGATTTGCATTTGGCTCTCAAAATTTTTGAAAAAGATTTGAAAAACATTCACGTTGGTCAATCCATACTTGCCTATACCAATGATGCTCCAAAAAAGAAATATCCTGCTTCTGTTTATCTCATCAGCAAAGATTTTCAGCCAGATCGCACAGTTTTGGTTCATTGTCATTTTGTGGGAACCAATCCTCCACTTTTGGCAGGAACGTATATGAATGCAGAGATTGCAACCAACCGAGAAAACGGAACCGTAATTCCAGATGATGCGGTTGTAACTTGGGAAAATAAGCAATATATTTTTGAAGAAATACAACCAAAAACCTTCAAAATGGTTCACATCAATATTGGAAATTCAGATCAGGGTTTTACCCAAATTCTGAACACTACTCCAGATTTTATGAATAAAAAAATAGTTACTAAAGGTGCTTATAACTTACTGATGGCTCTGAAAAACGTAGAAGAATAGAGAAAAGTAAAAAGATAAAAGTGCTTTATTAACTACTAATTATCATCAAAAAAATCACTAATTTTTTACGAAATTTACCAATCATTAAACAAAAAAAATGAATTTAAAAAATATACAAACCGAAGTAGATTGTGCTTATCTCTACGCAGTTTTAGCTGAAAAAGAAGAAGACCAAAACGTGAAAGAAATCTTCACCGAAATGAGTGAGATTGAAAAATCACACGCAATCGCATTTCTACAAAATGTAGGACTTTCTGAAAATGATATTCCACCACCATCAACCAGAGCAAAAATTTTGAAAATAATTGGCGGAATTCTCGGCTACGATTATGTTTTGGGTGTTTTGATGGACACCGAAAAATCACTTTCTTCCTCTATTGGTAAAGCCAGAATAAACACCAAAACCGAAAGTTCTATTTCGGATACAGCTCACGTACAAATTTTAGAAAATCTACTCCACAACAACCCAAAAATTGCAGGAAATGCACTCTCCAGATTCGAGAAAAGACACCGTTCTGTTGGTGGAAATGCTTTGCGAGCCGCAGTTTTAGGAGGAAATGATGGGTTGATTTCTAATTTTTCATTAATAATGGGAGTTGCAGGTGCAAGTAGCGGACAAAAAGAAGTTTTGCTTGCTGGTTTAGCCGGATTGTTAGCTGGAGCACTTTCTATGGCTCTTGGTGAATGGATTTCGGTGAAATCTTCACAGGAATTGTATGAAAATCAGATGTCACTAGAAATGGACGAATTAGAGGTAAATCCTGAAGGTGAACAAAAAGAAATCGCCCTAATTTACCGTGCAAAAGGAATTCCGCAACTACAAGCCGAAGAAATGGCAGCAGAAATTATGAAAGATAAAAATTCTGCACACCAATTTTTGGTAAAAGAAGAACTCGGGATCAACGCAGAAGAACTGAAAGGTTCTGCTATGGAAGCAGCAGTTGCTTCGTTTTTCTTGTTTGCAATTGGTGCTATTTTGCCTCTGTTTCCGTTTTTCTTTTTGGGTGGTAACAATGCCATTATTGCAAGTGCAATTTCAAGTTCGGTTGGTTTGTTTTTGATTGGAGCTGCCATCACACTTTTCACCGGGAAAAGCATTTGGTTTTCAGGTTTCAGACAAGTGGTTTTCGGACTTTTGGCTGCTGCAATTACGTTCGGAATTGGTAGATTAATAGGTGTTTCTATTGCAGGATAATATTATAATTTTATAAAAAATAGATAAACCATAATAAGTCACATTCATTTTAAAATTTTAAGATATTTGTGAACTTTAAAAGTCAAAAAAGTTTGAAATATAATCGATTTCTTAATGAAAATCCTTGATTTTTTTCACTTTTATGTCCTTTTGTATTTCTCAAATATCATTATTTCTTTTGTTTCTTTTATGGTTTACCCTATTTTTGGCAAATGAAAATTCTGGTTTTAGATAATTACGACAGTTTTACCTACAATTTGGTTCAAATGATAGAACAACTTGCAGGTAAAAACGTGGTGGTAAAAAAAAATGATGAAATCACCTTGCAAGAAATTGAAAAGTACGACAAAATTGTACTTTCACCAGGACCTGGAATTCCGAAGGAAGCAGGAATTTTGATGGAGGTAATTGCGCATTTTGCTGGTAAAAAACCCATTTTTGGAGTTTGTTTGGGTTTGCAAGCCATAGCTGAAAGTTTTGGTGGCAGTCTGATAAATTTGCAAAAAATCTACCACGGAGTCGCAACTGATATTTTAGTCACCGAAAAAAATGCTAAAATTTTCAAGAATATGCCCGAAATTTTTAAAGGAGGAAGATATCACAGTTGGGCTGTAAATAGAGACGATTTCCCAAAAGATTTGCAAATAACAGCAGTTGATCATCTTGGAATGATTATGGCACTACAACACAAGGAATTCGATTTACACGCTGTACAATTTCACCCTGAAAGTATTTTGACACCAGTTGGTAAAGTGATTATTGGTAATTTTTTGAAAGATTGAAAATCTTCGATTTTTCTAAAAATTTAATGAAATGGTTTTGAAAAGTACTTTTTTCTAATTAAAAATGTGTTTTATTTGATGTTCTCTCGCAATAGCGATGGTAGCGGAAATCCTTTTTATCATTTTTTTTGGATTGGGATTTTTGGTGGCTGCGAAAAATGATAAAAAGATTGCAGCGAACGTAGCGACCGCAAGCTTTGGATTTGCATTGGAAGCGGAATTGCCCAAAAATAATTGAATTTTCTGTACTACTTATTTTCCACGCATAAATATTATGCTACACATTATTTTTACACCTCATAGATCTTCCTTATCTTTGCAGTGATTATCAAATTCTAACTATGAATACCAATCCAAATAAAAAAATCGCCTTCAAAGATCTGGGAATAATGAATTATGAGGCAGCATTCGGTTTGCAAGAAGAATTGATGAAATCCATCATAGATCTGAAACTGGAAAACCGAGACAGAACCGATGGAATTTCTACCGAAACTCCCAATTTTCTGTTGTTTGTAGAACATCCTCACGTTTACACGCTTGGTAAATCTGGTGACGAACACAATATGCTCATTAATCAACAAAAACTACATGAAATCAACGCTACGTTTGTGAAAACCAATCGTGGTGGTGATATTACGTATCACGGTTTCGGACAAATTGTGGGGTATCCGATTTTGGATTTAGACAATTTCAAATCAGACATTCATCTATATATGAGAAATCTAGAAGAAGTGATTATAAAAACCATTGCAGATTACGGTCTGAAAGGAGAACGCAGTGAAGGCGAAACTGGAGTTTGGCTAGATGTAGGAACTCCATTTGCAAGAAAAATTTGTGCAATGGGCGTAAAAACTTCAAAATGGGTAACTATGCACGGTTTTGCACTGAATGTGAATACTGATTTGCGCTATTTCGAGAACATAATTCCTTGCGGAATCAAAGATAAAACGGTAACCTCCCTAAAAAAAGAATTAGAACGTACTTTTACTGATGAAGAAATTGCCGAAGTAAAATCTAAAATTTCTAAAAATTTTGAAGAAATTTTCGTAGCAGTTATGCAGTAGATTTTTGTAGTTTTTAACAGCAATCATATTAGCAAAAAAAAGCAACAATAGAATTTTATCGTTGCTTTTTTTTATTTTTTGTAAGTAAATTTTTTATTGTTTTTCTTTATAAATCCTCTGCAAATCTACTTTCTCTATCGGTTGATATACCAATGGGAATTGCTCTACAACTACATCACTCCTATCTAGACCAAATGCATCTTCGTCTTTTTGGCTGATTTTTTTCAAGAAGAAATAGGAGTTCAGCAAAATTCCGTCTCGTAGTGCGAATTCATTTTCTATGGATAAAAATTTCTCTATAATTACAAATTTGAAATCAGGTTCATCATTGTACTTAGTAGAACCATCCGGACGAATGTGCAGGTTCAGTTCTTTTTGTTTCACCAAATCTCTCACCACTTTTTTGAAGTACAATTCAGCTTTTGGCAATACTCTGAAACCTACATTGATATTGACTTTGATGATTTTATCATCTGATAGTTCATCTACGGTGTAAGTCAAAGTATAAGGTTCGTTGGTTCTGCGTATGTGTAAAAACCAATAGACATCTGCTCTTTTTGGTTTTTGAGAGAAAATAGATTTTATGACTTTTTCTTCAATTCTTGAGACCGAATTACTCTTGCTTAAATAGATTAAATGTGTTGCAAATTTTGGGATAGAATCGTCTTCAGTCAATTCATTCAACATCGGAATATGCTCAGAGAAATCTACAAATTTGGTATACCTGGAATTGATTTTACGGGCAAAATACCAAACATACATCACACTGAAAATTCCACCTGCAATTAGCAATACAAACCAGCTTTCTTTCAATTTCACCACATTTGCAACAAAAAACGCAGATTCTACTACCAAAAACAAACTGATGATGCCGAAAGCATATACCAATTTCCATTTTCTATAATAAATGAGGTAATAACTCAGTAAGAACGTGGTCATCAACATTGTAAGAGTAATGAAAAAACCGTAAGCTGCTTCCATATGTTCAGATGATTTGAAATACAAAACCATTACTACACAACCAAGCCACAAAATTGTGTTCAGACTTGGGATGTAGATTTGACCTTTGGTTTCAGTTGGCTGTTTCACGGCAACTCTCGGCCAAAAATTTAAGTTGATAGCTTCGTTTATCAACGTATAACTTCCACTTATTAATGCTTGTGATGCAATGATGGAAGCCAATGCAGCCATCACAATTCCCGGAATCAAAAACCAATGTGGCATAATTTCGAAAAATGGATTTCTTTTGTCTAAATATTCACTACCTTGGTTCATCAACCACGCTGCTTGTCCTAAATACGACAAAACCAAACTCAATTTTACATAAATCCAACTGATTCTAATATTCTTGATTCCACAGTGTCCCAAATCAGAATAGAGTGCTTCTGCTCCTGTTGTACAGAGGAAAACTGCACCTAACAACCAAAATCCTTGCGGATATTTTGCTAATAATTCGTATGCATAGTATGGATTGAGCGCTTTTAAAATATCTATATGTTGTACAATTTGCGAAATTCCCATTACTGAAAGCAT
Source organism: uncultured Flavobacteriales bacterium (assembly GCA_937876095.1). Classification (GTDB taxonomy): domain Bacteria; phylum Bacteroidota; class Bacteroidia; order Flavobacteriales; family Weeksellaceae; genus CALFIE01. Next base: position 21,624 of record CALFIE010000090.1, read on the forward strand.
CGTAAACCAGGCAAACATAATTGGTCCAAATGCTTTACCAATTACTTGAGTTCCAAATCTTTGCAAGAAAAAAATCATCGATAAAATCACCAAAACCACACCCATTGTAAAATGATTTCCTGGTTCAAAAGTTTTCTCAAAACCTTTTACCATTCCCAATCCTTCAATTGCCGATGAAATCGTAATAGGTGGCGTAATCATACCATCTGCTAAAAGCGTGGTTGCACCCAAAATTGCAGGAAAAACCAAATGTTTCCCGTATCTTTTCACCAATGCATAGAGCGAGAAAATTCCACCTTCACCTTGGTTGTCTGCTTGCAACGTAAGCCAAACATATTTGATGGTAGTCTGAATCACCAAAGTCCAAAAAATGGCAGAAACTCCACCATAAACCAATGTTTCATCTATCTTTCTCTCTCCTACTACTGCACGAAGTGCGTACAAAGGTGATGTTCCTACATCTCCGTAGATAATTCCGAGTGCAACTAGTAAAGAGCCTATTGTTACTTTATTTAGATTAGAATGAGCCGAATTATGTGACATTTATTCAGTTTTTTTGTAATTAATTATTAGAAAATTTTGAAACCTCGGTACACTTCGGTACTACTTTTAAGAAAATGTTGTACATCTCTTCTAAAATCAGATAAGTGTTCTTGTTTACCGTGATTATAGTGGTGCTCATCTGTTTCCCAAAGTTCTACCAAAAAAACTTTTCCGATGATTTCGCGATCTTCTACTACATCATATTGCAAGCAACCTGCTTCTTTTCGAGTTGCAATTACTAATTTTTTCAGTAGTTCTAACCCATCAAAAACATCACTTTCTTTGAAGGTAAAAACCGCAACTACATGTAAATTCATATTCAAATATTTTTACAAAAATACAATTCCCCTTTCGTTTCAGAAAAGTTTTTTTTATTTTTAATGAAAATTAATAGAATGTATAGCAAACAAGAAGCACAAAACCTGAAAAAAGAATTTTGGATTGCCTTTGGAAAATCCTTCCCAAGAAAATGGCTTCTGTATAACACCCAAATCAAAGATTTTAGTTTGAAATTTTATGCCAACCAACACTGCGCCGAAGTTTCACTAGATATTGCGATGAAAGACGAACTGCTTAGAAATGCTTATTTCGAAAAAATAGTTTCGCTGGATCAATTACTACCTGATTTTATTGGGGATTTCTATCAAGACGAATTTTTTGAGGTCGAAAATCAAAAAATCATCGCCAAATTTTGGGTTACAAAATCAGGTGTTTCTATTTTTAATAAAAATTCTTGGCAAGAAATTTTCACATTTTTTGTTGAAAAAATGGATGGATTCGAACGCTTTTTTCTAGAATACGAAGACTATATCAAGGATATTTGATGATTTTCGTTAATTAAAAAAAAACTATATCGAGAATTTTCTTTTTCTCAGCCAAAAAAAGAGATAACCTAATAATCCGATGACAAATAAAGGCAACAAAAGATTGAACCATTGCCAATAGTTTTTTTCTTCATCTATTCTTTGTCTATCAAGCAATCTAGCTTCAATATTTCTGTTTCTCAATTCCATCAGATTGCTGTCATCTAATAGAAAATCGAGTGCATTTCTCAGGAATTGCTCATTTCCGTAGGTTTGTTTGGTCAACATATCTTCACCAAGTGGTAATGCTTTTCCTTTGTATAGTTGATTTCTGGCTATATCTCCGTCTGCAACTATAATCATTTTATTTTCTGGACTTTGCGCACGGAAATTCGGGAATGTACTGCGCTCACTTCTGTTTGCATACGCAGATTGAAATTTGCCTTGCAATTCTACCGCAAAAATCTTTGGTGTAGTTGGTTTTTCAAACGAACCAAGAGAATCTACTGTTACAATTTCTGCTAAAGAAACTGCATTTGGAACTTGCTTGATGTTGGTTCTTTCACTGGATTCATACAAAACTGAAGTTTTGATATTTTTACGACCAAGTGTATCTATAGAAGTCGGAAATTCAAATTTTACGGGATTGATGTTCTTGGTGATTGGATTTTTGTTTTCGGCAATTCCGAGCGGAAAATAAGGCCAAAGAAAACTGTTGTATTGCGGATTTCCTGCAACTTCACCTGCAACAATTCTAATCATTGCAGATTTTTTAAGATCTTTTACCAATCCAGGATTGATTCTAACTCCATAATTGAAGAAAAAATCACTCATATTCAAATCCTGAGGAAATGCTACGATTTTTTTGGATCGGAAAAGTGTGTCCATTTCTGCATTCACCGCATCTAACATCCAAAGAGATTTTCCACCATTCATTATATACTGATCTAGAAGCACTTTTTCTCCATCAGTAAATTCTTTGCGTGGTTTTGCAACTACAATTGCATCCATTTTTCTCATTTTTGAGAAATCTGCAACGGTTAATTCTTTTCCGTTTTCTGGAATAATGGGACCTGCATTATAATTCTCTAATGCCAATTGCATAAAACCTTGGAATTCTTCTGGTCTAAGTTCGTCTTGGTTTACCAAAATTCCTACATTTTTCCGCTTTTCAATCACCATTGATTTGATGTTTTTCACGAAATTGTATTCCAAATTTTCGACCGATCTGTTGAGTTGATCCATTCCTTCTAAACCTGACTGATTGATAATCAAAGGAATAGAAGTTCCTGATTTATTATATTTTATGGCTGCATAAGGATACATAACGATTTCAGATACTTTACCATCTCTGAAATCAGATAAAACCGATGATTGTATTCCCATTGCTTGCAATGTATCTTTAGACATATTGGTTGCAATTGGGTCTATAAATTTGTAATCAATTTTTGGATTGATTTTCCGAAATTCTTCGAGCATAAATTTGGTTTCCGACTGCAATTGCTTAAATCCTGCAGGAAAATCACCATCTAAATACACTTCAATCATCATCGGTTTTTTCACCGATTCTAGCACTTTTTGCGTAGATTCTGATAAGGTGTATCTTTTTTCGCTCGTAAGATCGAAACGATGAGAAAAAACACTGAAAATTCCTAATAATAGTAGTACTGCAATGCTTATATAGATGATCTTAGTTCTGTTCATAAAGTCCATTTTTCATTAAAAAAGTTATTTTTTCTTTGCTACAAAATAATTGGCTAGAAATAAGCAAAGTACTATTACCAAAAGAAAATAAGAAACATCTTTGGTATCAATCAAACCACGAGTAAATGCAGTGAAATGGTGATAAAAACCTAAATTTTGCAATACATAATCTGCACCACCCAATAATTTGTAATTCGCCAATTGCTCTATACCGAAATACAAAACAAAACACATAAAAACGCCCAATAAATACGCCATAATTTGGTTTTGAGAAAGCGAACTCGCCAAAATCCCAACTGCTGAGAAAGACGAAATTAGAAAAATCAACCCAAAATAACTCCCAAAAGTCATTCCGAGATCCATATTTCCTTCAGGAACTCCTAAAACATAGACTGTATAAAGATAAACCAATGATGGAAGCAAACATAAAATCCCAACCAAAGTCACCGCCAAAAATTTGCCAATCACCAAATCTGAAATACGAATTGGCTGAGAAAAAAGCCAATACAAGGTACCTGATTGTTGTTCTTCGGCTATCGATTTCATAGCGATTGCCGGAATTAGAAACATCAGTAACCACGGAATGAGTACAAAATAACTCTGCAAACTTGCTACTCCGATTTCAAAAATATTGGAATCATTTTCAAAGAAAAAAATAAAAAGCGTTCCTACCAAACTGAACACCGCGATGATAATCCACGCACTCCAATTTCCGAAATAATTCCAAAGTTCTTTTTTAAATATTGCTATCATAATCTATATGCTAAAAAAATCTGGGTAGAAAACTTACTAATTTAGTCTACAACTACCCTTCTATTTTTTTTTATTTTTATTTACCAATTTTACCGTCATCATTATCAACAAAACTACAACGAAAAATCCTACCAATAATTGCCAACTGTATTCTAAAGCCAACGATTTCAGAACAGCGGTAAATACAATCAGAAAAAGCAAAAAAGTCGCAATTTCGTTGCTTTGCCGAAGTTTGATATTTGCGATGGGCAAATCTGCACCATTTAATTTACCTATTTGTTGCACTTTTTGCCAACACCAATAGTGATAAACGAAAAGTAGCATCAAAAAAAATATCTTTACAAAAAACCAAGAAATGCTAGGTTGCACATACAATAGTGGAAATTCTGGGTAATAATAAAACAGCATCCACAATCCAAAAATTGCCATCAAAACAAAAGCAGGAACCGTGATGATGTTCCACAATCTTTTTGCCATAAAAACATATTGTGTACGCAGAATTTCTTTCTTGGGAGATTCAAATTCATCGGTGTCTTTGTAATACACAAAAATCCTAACAAGATAAAACAATCCTGCAAAATAACTCACTACGAAAATGAGGTGAAGTGCTTTTATGATTAGATAAAACATCTTAAATTTGAAAGTGCAAAGATAGTTTTTCTACCGAAAAAACCTCAAAAATTAGTGGCAATAGTTACAAAACTAAATCACTCCCAATTCTTTCCCCACTTTTTCGAACGCTGCAATTGCTTTGTCTAGGTGTTCTCTAGTATGTGCAGCAGAAAGTTGCACCCTGATTCTTGCTTTACCTTTCGGAACAACAGGATAGAAAAATCCGATGACGTAAATTCCTTCATCCATCAGTTTTTCTGCCATTTTTTGAGAAAGAGGTGCATCATACAACATCACCGGAACAATGGCTGCATCACCATCTGGAATATCGAAACCTTTGGATTTCATATTTTTTCTAAAATACTCTGCATTTTCCATCACTTGATCACGCAAAGTGGTATCTTCAGAAATCATATCCAAAACTTTAATTGCTGCACCTACAATTCCTGGAGCCAAAGAATTTGAAAATAAATACGGTCTAGAACGTTGTCTCAACATATCAATGATTTCCTTTTTACCCGAAGTAAAACCACCAAGTGCACCACCTAAAGCTTTACCAAGCGTAGAAGTAATAATGTCTACTCTACCCATCACTTCATTGGCTTCGTGTGTTCCACGACCAGTTTTACCGATAAATCCAGTTGCGTGAGAATCATCTACCATTACTAATGCATCATATTTATCAGCCAAATCGCACACTCCTTTTAAGTTTGCCACAATTCCGTCCATAGAGAAAACACCATCAGTTACAATAATTTTGAAACGGTGATTTTGTGCAGAAGCTGCAATTAATTGTGCTTCTAAATCTGCCATATCATTATTTTTGTAACGATATCTTGCTGCTTTGCAAAGGCGAACTCCATCTATGATAGATGCGTGATTGAGTTCATCTGAAATAATGCAATCTTCCTCAGAAAAAAGTGGTTCGAAAACGCCACCATTTGCATCAAATGCTGCTGCATACAAAATGGTATCTTCCATTCCTAAAAATTTTGAAATTTTGGATTCTAAATCTTTATGAATGTCTTGTGTACCACAAATAAACCGTACTGATGACATACCGTAACCTCTGGAATCAATCATTTTTTGAGAGGCCAACATTACATCTGGATTGTTAGAAAGTCCCAAATAATTATTGGCGCAAAAATTCAGAAGTTTTTTTCCGTTGGCTTCAATTTCTGCAGATTGTTGAGAAGTGATGATTCGCTCTCGTTTGTAGAGGCCATCATTTTCAATATTTTGAAGTTCTTTTTTTAAGTTTTCAAGGTATTTTTGAGAGATCATTATTGATGATTTTTAGAAGTGCTAAGATAAAAAAATGCCTTCAAAAAAGAAGGCATTTTTTTTTATTTTTTAGTGAACTTATATTTTTTATCGGCAATTTGAAGTACATAAGATTCAGGACTCAAATCTGAAATATTGATGAAGGAATTTGGTTGATATTTACCTTTTTTTATCAATCTTCCACTTAAATCATAAATTGAAAATTCAGTAATTCTAGACAATCCCTTTACAAAAATTTCGTTTTTGGCAGGGTTCGGATAAATAATAAACTCTGAATCAACCACTTCATTGGTACTCATAATTGAATTATCCATAGTAATGGTTGCATTTTTGGTAAGAATTTGATATTCATAATTAAATTCTATACTAGAAACTGGGAACGAAACTGCTTGTGTAAAATATTGATTATTTGCAGTATTATTCAAAGTAACATACTGAACTTGACCACCGGTTCCATTAATTTTAATTGGTAATGGCATTTCAAAAAAACTTACCGATGAATGACTTTGCGTCTGAGAAATTAGAAAAGTAACATCTTGATTGGTAGTAGATTGCTTCCATTTGATAGTATAGGTAGGATAACCTTGTCCGTACAACCAATCATTATAAAATTCTGTAAAATCTTTACCAGTAGATTGCAAGAGAGAAGCTTTTAAATCATCACTTTTCGCATAACCATAGGCTAAATTTGGTCTACTATGATAATCTTTTACTGCTTGGTAAAATACGGTATCACCCAAAATCCATTTTATCATTCTTACCAAATAGCCACCTTTTGCATAAGATAATCTACTACTAAAAATATAGGCAATGCTTCCCAAATTAGCATCATCAACATATACACTTCCACCAGGAGAACCTGTAATGTAATTGATTTGAGATAACAAATAATTCATAAAATTAGCATTGGTCATTAGTAATTTTTCGTTTACAAGATGTTCTCCAAAAGTTGCAAAACCTTCATTCAGCCATATATCATTCCACGCTCCGCATGTAATTTTATCACCAAACCATTGGTGTGCCAATTCGTGTGCAATTACCGATTTTCCCCAACCACTCATTGAACTCATGGTTTGGTGTTCCATACAAGTTCCGGGATAACTGAATTCCATATGTCCATATTTTTCGTTTCTGAAAGGATATGGTCCCAAATAAGTTTCGAAAGTATCCATTGCTTGTTTGGTCCAAGCAATATTAGACATTACAGTAGAATTGCTATTAGATGAGGAATATAAATAATTTACGAACGGAAATGCAGGTGTTCCCATCGTATCATTTATTTTCACAAATTGTGTAATTGATAAAGCTACTAAATACGCATTTGTTGGATACATTGTTCGCCAGAAAGTCAATTTTTCACCAGAAGGTAAAATAGATTCTGACATTAATTTTCCGTTTGCTGCAACACTGTATTGTGATGGTGTAGTAATTTTGAAATCAACTTGGTCTATTTTGTCATTCAGACTTTGTTTTGTAGGGAACCAGTCTTGCGCACCATAAGGTTCAGAAAGGGTATACAAAACAGGTATTCCATTTTGCGATGAAGTAGAAAATGCAGAATTTGTAGTATCAGGAGCACCATTGTACACAATAGTAAGAGAATCCATGGTACTTGCAGAAATTGCTGCAGGAAAATCAATTTTCACTTCTTTGGATGATAATTGAGAAAAGGCAATAGAATTTCCGTGGTATTTTACTTCTGTTACATCTAATTGATCAGTTAAATCAAAATAAATAGAAGTCATCGATTGATTAGGTACAAAATGCGAGGTCACACTTCCTGATACATTATAAACAGCAGGATCCAAACTTAGATCTAATCTTTGGTACTTCAAATCATAATTCAAAGTGTTGGGATTTACGTTGTAATCAACCATTTTGGCATAATTACTCAATTCTTTTTTAATCAAATTAGCGTGTTCTTTATCTTCATTTTGTGCAAAAATTTGAACATAAAAAAAAGATAATAAAGTAATGATATAAATTTTTTTCATAATTGTTTTTTAGGATATAAATATAAAAAAAACCTTTCAAAAAAAATGAAAGGTTAAAAAAAAAAATTATAAATCCAAAGTAGGTTCTAGTAGTCGTTCCATTTTGGATTTCAGTACATTGAGTGATCCGTTATAATTATTTACCAATAATGAGAAAGCAAGTGTAGTACCTTTATTGGTTTTTATGTATCCTGCTAAACATTTTACTTTATTCAGCGTACCAGTTTTGGCGAAAATTTGACCATAACCATTCCCAAAAAACATTTTTTTCAGCGTACCAGTTTGACCAGCAATTGGTAAGGAATCAAAATAATTTTTGAAATATTTTTCTTTCATTAATGAAGATAAGAACTTCACTTGTGCAATTGGTGTGATGGTATTACTCCTAGACAATCCACTTCCATCTACGTAATTTAGGCCATCGAAATCCATCGAAATATTCTTCAAATGATCTACCACAGCTAATTTACCAGATTCTAGAGTTTGGTCTCCAAATTTCTGAAATCCTACCATTCTTAATATTGCTTCTGACAATGCATTATCACTTTTTTGGTTGGTTTCATAGATAATCTCTCCCAAAGTTGGTGATTTGTAGGTGGCAATGATGGTTCTTTCTTCAGGATTTATATCCGTCATTTTTGGAACTACTTTTCCGGTTACCGGAATTTTATTTTTAATTAATGATTTTCTAAAATTATTGGCTAAAAAAGCAGGAGCATCTGGTAATTTGGTATTCAAAACATTGCCTTCAAAAACATCAGAATATACCATTTTGTGAATGTAAGGTGATACATAAAAAAATCGCTTGTTGTTACCACTCAAATTATTTTTAACCAAAAATTTTTCATTTCTTGGTTCAATATTTGCGGTACTTCCAACTGGTAAGTAGTAGTTGTTTCCGTCTAACCAAACGATATTTTCTGGCAACGTTACCATTTTATTTTCTTTGAAAACCGCAGTTTGTATAATGATGTCACCATTTACTTTGGTAATTCCTTTTTCAGAAATTTTAGCCAAAAAATCTAAAACAATATCACTGTATCTTGCAGATCCAGCTTTACCAGTTCCTAATGAAGGATCACCACTTCCTACGATATATAAGTTACCATTCAATATTCCGGTCTCATCTATTGATCCAGAATATTCTAATTGGGTATTCCAAACAAATTTTTCGCTCAAAAGATTCATTGCAGTTTCGGTGGTCAACAATTTGGTAGTAGATGCAGGAACCAAAGGTGTAGATTCATTATAAGAACTTACAATTTTTTTGTTTTTCGGATCATAAACTATAAATCCCCAATTTGCATTTCTGAATGTCGCATCATTTATATAGGAATTAATATTGATGTCCAATTGTTCTTTTGGAGTGAGTAACGATTTTTCAATCCCCAAATCTTTAACTGCACTTATCGGAACGCTTTCTATGTTCTGAGGAAATTTAGATGTCGTTGAAACTTGTCCCAACAGAAAAACTGAAAAAGTTATAAAGCCGGAAACTATATATTTTTTAATGGAAATCATTGTCTAATTTTTTTTAAAAAACAATACACTATTTCATTTAAGAGATAAATTAAGTGTATTTTTTCAACATTTATACGCCAAAAATAGTAATTATTATTGAAAATCAATTGGTTAAAAAACATAAATCGACCTAAATTATGTTAAAAATTGTTAAAAATCTACGAAAATCAGTTTTTTGATGCTTTTATAAGCAGTGATTTCATCAAATTCTTCTAGACTTTTCAAGAGATGGTTTTTATAGATAATATAGTTTTTCCCACGTGGAAACTTCAATAATATTTGATATTGATACAAAGTATTTATTTTCCCAATTGGTGATTTTTCTGGTCCCAAAACACATTCTTCAGGAAGGTATTTCCGTAAAATGGAGCCCATAAATTGTGCAGAACGGTTGACTTTGTCTTCTTTTCTGTGTTTCAATTCTATCAAAATGGTTTTCACGAAAGGTGGATACAAAAATTTCTTGCGTTCTTCTAAAAAATAATCGTAGATTTTTTCAATCTCATTTTCTTTAATTAATTGAAAAACAGAATGTTGTGGATTATAGGTTTGCAAAAGCACTTTTCCTTTACCCGAAGTTCTGCCAGTTCTACCAGAAACTTGTGTAATGAGTTGATAAGCACGTTCTTCTGCCCGGAAATCTTGAATATATAACAGTGAATCTGCTTTCGGAATGGCTGCAATTTCTATATGGTCGAAATCCAGACCTTTTGCAATCATTTGTGTACCAACTATGATATCGGTTTCTTGGTTTTCAATTTTCTCGTACAGTTTTTCGTAAGCAAATTTTTTGCGCATTGCGTCTACATCCATCCTTTCTACTTCTGTAGTCGGAAAAATTTTAGTGACCTCTTCATAAATTTGTTCTACACCTACTCCTCTAGAATTCAGATTTTGGGAGTGACATTTTGGGCAAAACTGAGGTTTCGCAGCACGTTGTCCGCAATAGTGACACTTCATTTCATTGCTAGATTTGTGGTAAGTCATCACCACATCGCAATTGGAGCAGTAGTTTACATAGCCACAACTTTCGCATTCTACCACATTGGCAAAACCACGTCTGTTGTGCAAAATAATGGCTTGTTTGTGCTGGTCTAAATTTTCTTGTAAAAATTCTATCATTTTTAATGAAAAATGACCATTCATTTTTTTGGAATCTTGTGCTTCTTTTGTATTGATGATTTCAAATTCTGGTAATTGCACGTTACCGAAACGTTCCCCAAGAAAAACGTAGGCTAACTTATCATTTTTAGCCAAAAAATAACTTTCTACAGATGGAGTTGCAGAACCCAAAATCACTTTTGCACCATACATTTCTGCCAAAACCAAACTCGCATCTTTCGCATTGAAATAGGGCGAAACTTCTCTTGGTTTGTACGCAGAATCGTGTTCTTCATCTACCACAATAAGTCCCAAATTCTGGAACGGCAAAAACAGCGCATTTCTGGTACCAAGAAGTATTTTCAACTCATTGTTTTTGATTTTTCGCCATACTTCTACTCGCTCAAAATCGGTGAGTTTTTGGTGATAAAAACCGAGTTGTTTTCCGTATTTTTTTTCTAATCTTTGGGTGATTTGTTTGGTAAGTGAAATTTCAGGCAAAAGCAAGAGAGCATTTTTGCCTTTTGCAATACACTCTTCTATTTTATCTAAATAAATATGGGTTTTTCCCGATGAAGTTACGCCGTGCAAAAGCACATTTTTATTGGCCGAAAATGCTGCATCAATTTCTGCGATTGCTTTTTTCTGAACTTCAGACAATTCTTCTATCTCTTCTAATTCTCCTTCGTAACCTGTTTGTCGGTCTTTTTGGAGCAAATATTCTACAATCAAACCTTTTTCTATGAGAGATTTTAATTGAGAATTGGCAAAATTTCCTTCTTCTAAAAGTTCCGATTTTCTGATAGGTTTCTCGGGATTTTCGGTCTGTTTTTCGAGTATTAATAAGAAAAGTTCTTGCTGTTTTGCTGCTTTTTTCAGTTGGAGCAAAATTTCTGGTAGTTGTTCTCGAACTTTTTCTTCATCTTTTAAACAGATGTATGCAATTTCTTTGGCTTTGTATTTTTCACGAATTTTTTCATCAATTTCTATGTATTGTAAATCAATTAGCGAATTGATGGTTCTTATGATGTCTTTTTTTGGGATAAATGCTTCAATTTCGGTCAAATTAATCATTTGTCGCACTTCTAATGCTTGTATCAGATACATTTCGTGGACATCTAATTGCTGAAAATCTATAATCGCATTTGCTTTTAATTTCAAGTAAGTTTCGCTCTCTAATTTCAAAGAACCTGGAAAAGCAAATCGGTAGATTTCGCCCAAATTACAAAGATAATATGCAGAAAACCAGTTCCAAAACTGAATTTGTTCTTTTGGGACAATTGCAAATTCGTCTAAAATAGTGATGATTTCTTTTGGTACAAAATTTTCGGGTTGATTTTGGTGCAATACTGCGACAATTCCTGTGTACATTTTTTTACCCCGAAAAGTGACCAAAACACGCATTCCGATTTCTAATTTTTCGTACAAATCTTGTGGAACTTTATAAGTAAAAGTCCCTTTCAGATTAAGCGGAAGAATGATTTCGGCAAAAGTCAACAGTTAAAATTTGAAAATTTGAAAATGGTTTTTACAAATTTAAGGAAATAAAATAAAGAGTTCGCAAATAACTTCAGTTTCTGAAAGTATATAATTTTTGGCTAAAGCTATAATAAAATTTAAAAAAAAACGGACTAAAGCCCGTTCTTATTGATGTAAATTCGTTATACTAATTATCAAAAAAAAATAAATCAATTCACCTTTCTTCTACGTTCTAACTCTTTAGAAATCAGCCCTAATTCTCTACCAGTTTGTCCGGCTACAGAAGTGTTTTCTTGGGCTCTTCTTGTGAGATATGGTACTACATCTTTCACAGGACCATAAGGTAAATATTTGGTAACATTGTATTTTTTTTCTCCTAAAAGATAGGTGATATTGTCGCTCATACCGAACAATTGACCAAAATGAATGTTAGGATGATCGTGTTCTAAATTTTTGGCTTTCATTTTCTCTAAAACCAATTCGGTAGAAAGTTCGTTGTGAGTGCCAAAAAACGCGGAAACTTTGTCTAAATTATTTAATACAAAATCAATCGCATCATTATAATTTTTATCGGTTGCAGATTTTGTAGGTTGAATTGGATCGGGATAGTTCTTTTCTTGCGCTCTATCACGCTCTTTTTCCATATATGCTCCACGAACAAATTTGTAACCCAAAAAATAATTTTTATCTTTAGCGCGTTGCAAATCTTCTGCCAAATACTCTAGTCTACCTTTTCTGTACATTTGTATGGTATTCCAAATGATGGCTTTTTGTTTGTTGTATTTTTCCATCATCTCATTTACCAAATGATCTACTGCATCTTGAATCCAAGTTTCTTCTGCATCTATCATCAGAATTACATTTTTATCAAAAGCCATTTTACAAACTTCTTCGTAACGATTTCTCACACGTTGCCATTCTGCAATTTCCTCTACATTAAGTTCTTTTTTGTTTTGAATTTCTGCATACAAATCTAATCTCCCAAAACCAGTTGGTTTGAATACTACAAAAGGAATTGCAGGATTTCCTTCTGCAAATTTGATATTCTGCTTTATTTCTTCACAAGTATGATCAAATGCGTGTTGTTCTTCTTTACCTTCAATTGCGTAATCGAAAATACTACCAACGTGATGTTTAAACATTTGTTTCACCACTTTCATACTTTCTTCTCTGGTTTCGCCGCCACAAAATTGTTCGAATAGCGTATTTTTTACAATTCCGGTAACCAAAGGAAAGTTATTTTTGATCGTAAAATTGAGTAATTTGATTCCCAAAGCTGTGATGTTTGGGTGCTCAATCATCTTAAACATCCAATACGCTTTTCTAAGTTGTGCGTCTGATTTATCGGCAAATGCAATTTTGGTATCGTTGAAAATTGACATAGAAATATTTTGTTCCCAAATTTAAAAATACTTGTTCAAATAGCGAAGTTATTTTCAAAATATTTGAATTTAAAAAAATATAAATTAAAGCTAGGCCTGTTCATTAAGAATTATAATGTAATTAATATCAAAAATAATTTTGAATTTTTGCCGACACAGAAATAGATGTTACCAATAAATGGATGATAAGTGCAGCTGCATTTTTCGAAAATTATAGCAATTTTGGTAGCAAACTCATTGGTAGAAAAATATTATAGTTTGTTGTTTACTAATTTCCAAGGAGACAATTTGGTAAACATACAATTGGTTTCCAATGATCGTCAGTTACCAAAAACAGTTGAAATTCCTTCGTTGAAACAAGAAACTTCTACCAACGGAAGTATCGGATTTACTTATAATTCCAAAAAATTCACCGCAACTTTAACAGAAAATTTCAATAATTGGGATTTTCTGATAGATAAATTTTCACAAGAATTAATTTTAAATTCTAAATTTATACATTTTATGATTAAAAAAAGGTGAGAAAAATCTCACCTTAATATTTTATCTTTTTACTAAAAATTTGTTCTAAATCAATGCTCATTTTTGATTTAAAAGTCGGGATTTAAAAATATTTTCTTAAAAATCTACCAAACATTTTTCAGTACTTTATAGTATTATCAAACTGTTTTTAAGATTTTTATTAATAATTGAAAAATCTAAAAAACATTATACATCAATTTTTGCATAAATAGCATTTTTCTCTATAAATTCTCTTCTTGGTGGAACTTCATCTCCCATTAACATAGAGAAAACACGATCTGCTTCTCCTGCATTTTCTATGGTTACTTGTTTCAAAATTCTATTAGAAGGATTTAGTGTAGTTTCCCAAAGTTGCTCTGGATTCATCTCACCGAGACCTTTATAACGCTGTACTTCTACACCTTTTCCATCTGGAGCTAATTCTAGGGTAAATTCTTCACGCTCTTTTTCGTTGTAGGCGTAGATTTTTTTGTTTCCTTTTTTCAATAAATATAAAGGTGGTTGTGCAATGTAGATGTAGCCATTTTCTATCAATTCTTTCATATACCTGAAAAAGAAGGTGAGAATAAGCGTAGAAATATGGGAACCATCTATATCAGCATCGGTCATAATCACCACTTTGTGATATCGTAATTTTGCAATATTCAGAGCTTTGCTGTCTTCTTCGGTACCTACAGAAACTCCAAGTGCAGTGTAGAAATTTCTAATTTCCTCGTTGTCATACACTTTGTGTAACATCGATTTTTCTACGTTCAGAATTTTACCCCGCAATGGTAAAATTGCTTGGAAAACACGATCTCTACCTTGTTTTGCAGTTCCACCTGCAGAATCACCTTCCACCAAAAACAGTTCGGATTCTTCAGGATCTTTAGAAGAACAATCAGATAATTTACCAGGCAAACCAGAACCTCCCATTGGTGATTTTCTCTGCACCATTTCTCGGGCTTTTTTGGCTGCTTGTCTTGCTTTGGCTGCCAAAACTACTTTTTGTACGATGAGTTTGGCTTCGTTTGGATTTTCTTCTAAGAAATTAGTAAGCATTTCTCCCACAATTTTGTCAACCGCACCAGAAACTTCAGAATTCCCAAGTTTTGTTTTGGTTTGTCCTTCAAATTGTGGTTCCATTACTTTTACAGAGATTACAGCAGTTAAACCTTCTCTGAAATCGTCACCTGTAACTTCTACTTTTTCCTTTTGCGGAATTCCCAATTCATCTGCATATTTTTTCAAAGTTCTGGTAAGTGCACGTCTGAAACCAGCGAGATGAGTTCCACCTTCGTGTGTGTTGATATTATTTACGTAAGAGTGTAAATTTTCGTTATAAGAGGTGTTGTAGCGCATTGCAACTTCTACCGGAATATCATCTTTGTCACCTTCCATAAAGATAACATTGTTCATAATACTCTCTCTGTTTCCATCAATATATTCTACAAATTCCTTAAGACCACCTTCTGAATGGAAAGTTTCTGTAGGTGAATTGCCTTCTTCATCTTTTACTCTTTCGTCTTTTAAAGTGATGGTAATTCCTTTATTTAGGAAAGACAATTCTCGAAGTCGCGTTGCTAAAGTGTCATAATTATAAACTAAATCTTGGAAGATACTTCCGTCAGGTTGAAAAAAAACCTCGGTTCCTCGACTGGTACTCACTCCTAATTCTTCTACCTGACTTAGTGATCTACCTTTTGCAAATTTTTGTTGATAAGTTTTACCATCTCTATTTACAATAGCGATAAGCGAAGTAGAAAGTGCATTCACAACCGAAACTCCAACTCCGTGCAAACCACCTGAAACTTTGTAAGAATCTTTATCAAATTTTCCACCTGCACCAATTTTGGTCATTACTACTTCTAATGCAGACATTTGCTCTTTCTCGTGAAAATCTACTGGAATTCCTCTCCCATTATCTTTCACCGAAATTCCATCACCTTCTCTTATGATGACATCTATTTCTGTTGCATATCCTGCTAAAGCTTCATCTATGGAATTATCTACCACTTCATAAACCAAATGATGGAGACCTCTGGTTCCTACGTCACCAATGTACATAGATGGTCTCAATCTTACGTGCTCAATTCCTTCAAGTGATTGAATACTACTTGCTGTGTATTGTTTTTGACTCATAATTTTCCTTATTCAAAAATTTGAAATAACTAGAATTTTTTATAAAATTTGTTGTTTGTTTGCTTTTTTCAAAGACTGACAAATATCGTGATTTTTTTTGATGTATGAAAGTAAATTTGAAGGTAAAATTTTTATTTTCACACTTAATTTAAAGGAACAAAAAAGGATTATGAGACGCTAATCTCATAATCCCAAAATTAGAATTATTCTATCAATTATTTCATAGAATAAAAAAAAGAATTTAGTACACTACAAATATATAAAAATAAAAATAACAAACGATTGTTTTTTTTAAATTTTTTAGTTTGTAAATTTTTACATAAAATTTGATTATAAATTATCTTTTTCTAATTTTGCACTCGTTAACCATTTCGAGAGTTTAAACAGTACAAACTACCCTGATGGTATAGTT
>CALFIE010000091.1 GCA_937876095.1 uncultured Flavobacteriales bacterium
AGTCATAAATTCAACCCTACAATCAGTTTTAATTTTGTACTAATTAAAAAGTAAAAATTATGAAAAATCTTACATTTCTGTCCTTAGTTTTAATGATTTTCGCACTGCAATCTTGCAGTGGTGACAAAAAAAATGCTGAATCTACGGCAGAAACTTCAACACCTCCAACCGAATCTTCTGCATCTGATCCTTCAAGTTATGACCCAACTCGTGGTCTAGGAAAATTTGATAATGTGGACGTTAGCAAATTTGATCCAGCAATGGCAGCTGAAGGAGAAAAAATTGCACAAGTAAAATGTGCTTCTTGCCATAAACCTACCGAAGAAAAATTGGTAGGACCAGGTTGGAAAGGTGTTACAACTCGCCAAACTCCTCATTGGATTATGAATTTTATTACCAATCCTGATCCTATGATAAATGTAGATCCAGAATTGCAAAAACAATTAGAATTATGTCTTGTGAGAATGCCAAATCAAGGATTAAATGACACTGAAGCAAGAAGTATTCTAGAATATATGCGGAAAATAGATGGGGCGAAATAATAATTTTTTCAATTAAATATATGAAAACAATACCCTTTTTAGGACTTGTTGCGTTTGCAACTATTACCTTGTTTACAAGTTGTAAACCAAAAGGTAGCGAAAATGCAGTAGCAGGAGATGCAGCTGAGAAAGTTTATGTAGCTCCCGGAAAATACGATGAAATTTACAATTTTGTAAGCGGAGGTTTCAGTGGACAAATGGGAGTTTACGGCTTACCAAGTGGAAGATTACTAAAAGTAGTGCCTATTTTCTCGGTAAATCCAGAAAATGGTTATGGTTATTCTGAAGAAACCAAACCGATGCTTAATACTTCTCACGGATTTATTCCTTGGGATGATCAACACCACCTAGAATTGTCACAAACAAAAGGTGAACAAGACGGTCGTTGGATTTTTGCCAATGCTAATAATACACCTCGTATTGCTCGTGTAGACCTGAAAACATTCAGAACAGTAGAAATTTTAGAAATTCCGAATTCTGCAGGGAATCACTCATCACCATTTATTACAGAAAATACAGAATATGTAGTTGCTGGTACACGATTTGCAGTTCCTGCAGATACGCAAAATGGGGATGTTCCCATCAATTCTTTCAAACAAAATTTTAAAGGATACCTTTCTTTCATAGGAGTGAATAAAGACTCCGGAGAAATGAATATTTCTTTCCAAATAGAAGCTCCTGGTGTTAATTTTGACCTTTCGCACGCAGGAAAAGGCAAATCTCATGGTTGGTTCTTTTTCTCTTGCTATAATACAGAGCAAGCTAACACTTTACTAGAAGTAAATGCTTCACAAAACGACAAAGACTTTATAATGGCAGTCAACTGGAAAAAAGCAGAGGAATATTTGAAAGCTGGTAAAGGCAAAAAAGTGTCTGTAAATTACGCGCACAACAAATTCAATGAATCTACGCAAACTGCCACTTCTGAAATGAAAAAAGAAGTAACCGTACTTTCTGCTAAAGAACTGAAAGATATTTGTTATATGATTCCTTGTCCGAAATCACCTCACGGTTGCGATGTAGATCCTACTGGTGAATATATTGTTGGTTCTGGTAAATTGGCTGCATTGATTCCTGTTTTCAGTTTTGATAAAATTCAAAAAGCAATTGCAGATAAACAATTTGCTGGTGAATATGACGGAATCCCAATCATAAAATACGAAGCTGCATTGCATGGTGAAGTTACCAAACCTGGTTTAGGACCTTTGCATACCGAATTTGATGCTAAAGGAAATGCTTATACTTCTATGTTTGTATCTTCAGAAGTGGTAAAATGGGATCTGAAAACCTTAAAAGTAATTGATAGACAACCAACTTTCTATTCTGTTGGTCACTTAATGGTAGTTGGTGGTGACACCAGTAAACCTTTCGGAAAATATTTGGTAGCCTACAATAAAATCACCAAAGATCGATTTTTGCCAACTGGTCCAGAACTTACACAATCAGCTCAGTTATATGATATCAGTGGTGATAAAATGAAGCTGCTCCTAGATTTTCCAACCATTGGTGAACCGCACTATGCACAAGCAGCTCCTGCAGAATTAATTCGGAAAAATCAATTGAAAATGTACCCAATTGCAGAAAACAAAAATCCATTTGTTGCAAAAGGCGAAGCTGAAACCAAAGTCACTAGAACAGGCAATAGAGTAGATGTATATGCAACTTCTATTAGATCACATTTTGCTCCAGATAATATTGAAGGTATAAGAGTTGGAGACGAGGTGTATTTTCATATCACCAATTTGGAACAGGACTGGGATGTTCCGCACGGTTTTGCGATTAAAGGAAACAAAAATGCAGAATTACTGATTATGCCAGGAGAAACATCCACTTTGAAATGGGTGCCAGAAAAAGCAGGAATGTATCCTATGTATTGTACCGATTTCTGTAGTGCACTTCACCAGGAAATGCAAGGTTATGTGCGCGTTTCACCTGCAGGTAGCAATACTCCACTTATTTTTAGCTTAAATAATAAGAAAGACAACGCAGTAGGTCCTGTAAAAAAAGGAACAGCCAAATAAAAAGTAAAAACATCTTTATACATTAAAGGCAGAGGTGAATTCTTCTGCCTTTTTTCAAAAAATTAACTCAATGAATAGATCTTCATTACAAAAAGTCACCAAAACTCTGCTTATAGCATCTGGAATTGGGCTCATTGTCACGATTTTTTTGCCAATTTGGGCGATTTACTTAGAAGCTCCACAATATCCTGAAGGTTTGAGTATGTATATTCACGCCAACAAACTTTCTGGTGAATTTGATATCATTAATGGACTTAACCACTACATCGGGATGAGAGAAATCCACGAAAAAGATTTTCCAGAATTTAAAATTTTGCCTTATGCATTGGTGATTTTAGGTGTTTTGAGCGTATTAGTTGCTGTTTTCAACAAGAGATTTTGGTTATACGCATTTACTATTCTCTATCTCATTTTTGGCATTGCATTTATGGTAGATTTCTGGCTCTGGGAATATGATTATGGTCACAACCTAGATCCAAATGCAGCAATTGTAGTTCCTGGTATGACATATCAACCACCGCTCATTGGTTTCAAGCAGTTACTCAATTTTGGGGCATATTCAGTTCCTGATATTGGTGGTTGGATTATGTTTGTGGTTGCAGCTCTTTTAATTATTCTATCCATTCTAGAAATTAAAAAATCGAAAATCAAAAAAATATTATTAAAATGAAACTTACATTAATAACCTTTTTTATCAGTACTTTAGCATTTGTTTCTTGCAAAAACAATCAACCAAAACCTATTAATTTTGGGAAAGATCAATGTGATCATTGCAAAATGACGATTACTGATGCGCGATTCGCAGCAGAATTACTCACAGAAAAAGGAAGGGCTTACAAATTTGATGACCAACTGTGTATGAAAAATTTTGAAGCTGAAAATACAGATAAATCTGCGAAAGCAACCTTGTACATTTCTGATTTTTCGACCAAAAAACTCATTCCTCTATCAAAAGCAACTTTCATAGAAGGTGGCGAAATTTCTTCACCAATGAGCGGAAACAAAGCCGCTTTTGCACAAAAATCCATTGCTGAAAATGCAGCAAAAAAGATGAATGCTACCATTAGTTCTTATTAATGAGATACGAGATTCGGGATTCGAATTTCGGGTTGTGTGAATTA
Source organism: uncultured Flavobacteriales bacterium (assembly GCA_937876095.1). GTDB lineage: Bacteria > Bacteroidota > Bacteroidia > Flavobacteriales > Weeksellaceae > CALFIE01. Next base: position 3,685 of record CALFIE010000091.1, read on the forward strand.
GTATTAAGAGAATATTTTTTATAAAATTAATTTTCTGAACAACTTATTACTAAAAACTTATTACTAAAAACTAAAAACTAAAAACTAAAAACTAAAAAGCTAAAAATTAAACTCTGAACTCTGAATCTCGTAACTCGCAACACTTATGCTAAAACTCTTGCTTTTTTTTATCCCTTTTTTTGCTTTGTCAAATGTATTTCACGTTGGCAAAAACCAAAACTATCACACCATAAAAAGTGCTATTTCGGTAGCGAAAAATGGCGATACTATTTTGGTCGAAAAAGGTACCTATAGAGAAGGGAACATTAGTATTACCAAACCTTTGGTTTTAATCGGGAAAAATCTCCCCGTGATTGATGGTCAGTTGAAGTACGAAATTTTTTCTTTCAGGGCTAATCACATCATTTTGAAAGGTTTCAGAATCATTAATTCTGGAAAAGATGAGGTGAAAAATATTGGAGCAGTTCGTTTGTACGACAGTAAATATTCGATTATTAAAGATAATATTTTTGAGAATAATTATTTTGCCATTACTATTCAGCGTGGCTACAGATGCTTAATTGAAAACAATAAGATTTCTACCAAACGTGGTACTTCACAAGAAAATATTGGCGATGGAATTCACGCTTGGGTAAGTGAAGAATTATGGATTAAACACAACTATATTACTGGTCACAAAGACGGAATTTATTTAGAAAAAGTGAAAAAATCCTTTATCTATAGAAATAAATCTGTTGCCAATCAACGGTACGGATTGCATTTTATGTTTTCTGATGACGATGTCTATTCTGGAAATATTTTTGAAAATAACAATGCAGGAGTTGCTGTAATGTACAGCCAAAATGTAGGTATGTCACACAATTATTTCATCAATAATTGGGGAGATGGAGTTTACGGATTGCTGTTGAAAGATATCTCTTACAGTAAAATCAGCAACAATCATTTTATTAGCAATACTACCGCAGTTTTGATGGATGGAGCCACTAAAATCGACCTCAAAAATAACCAGTTTGAGCAAAACGGATGGGCACTGAAAATCAATTCTAACTGTATGGAAAACAGATTGGTACACAATAATTTTATGGCAAATACTTTCGATGTGTCTACTAATGGTAGTTTGGTTTTGAATACCTTTAAAAATAATTTTTGGGACCAATATTCAGGTTATGATTTAGATAAAAACCAAATCGGTGATGTACCATATCATCCGTTGAGTTTGTATGCGGTATTGTCTGAGAATAATCCTGTTGTGATGCTGCTTTATCATACTTTTTTTGTGGATTTGCTAGATCGAACCGAAAAAATAGTTCCTAGTATAACTCCCGAAAATTTTGTAGATGAAACTCCAGCTATGAAACCCAATAATATTATTTAATAAATACTCTATCTTCTTGATAACTATAACAGAACCAACTATGATTGAGATTATAAATGTAACCAAAAAATTTAACCAATTTGCCGCTTTGCAAAACATCAGTCTTATATGTGAAGATGGTCATTCTATTGCATTTATTGGTCCAAATGCATGCGGAAAAACCACCCTGATTAAATGTATTCTTGGGTTGAACGTTTTGCAAGAAGGCAATATTTTGGTAGACGGAAACAGTGTAAAAGATAATTACGAATACCGCAAAAACATAGGATATATGCCGCAAATTGGTAGATATCCAGAAAACATGACCATAGGTGAAACCATCAGAATGTTGCAGGATACCCGTAATTTTCAGGATGAAAAGTTAGACACCGAATTGTTAGATGCTTTTGAATTACAGAAAATTTACCATAAAAAAATGCGAACACTTTCTGGTGGTACTACCCAAAAAGTGAGTGCGGTGTTGGCTTTTATGTTCAATCCAAAAATTATAATTCTAGATGAACCAACTGCAGGTTTGGATCCTCTTGCTTCAGAAATTCTGAAAAATAAAATCATAAAAGAGAAAAACAACGGCAAACTCATCATCATCACCTCTCACTTGTTGAGCGAGTTAGATGATATAGTAAGCGAAATTGTTTTTATGAATGATGGGCAAGTTTTGGTGCATCAGTCAGTGTCAGAATTACTGGCACAAACCAAACAAAACAAAATTTCAGAGGCTATTACCACCATTTTAAAAAAAATGAAAAATAATGATTAAAATCGCCAAATTTATTTTTTTTGATATCATCAAAAACAAAATGGTCTTGTTTTACACGCTACTGTTGTTCGTACTTTCTTGGTCGGTTCTCGGTTTAGATAGCAACAATACCAAAGCAACTCTCAGTTTACTAAACATTATTTTGTTGGTGGTTCCGCTTGTTAATTTGGTTTTTGCTACCATTTATGTGTACAACAGCAGCCAATTTATAGAATTACTTTCTAGTCAGCCAATTCCTAGAAATACCATTTGGTTGGGATTGTTTTTTGGTTTGGTTTTGGTTTTGGTTCTCGCATTTTTGTTAGGTTGTGGAATTCCTATTCTGCTCTATTCTTCTATAGTTACAGGGTTTTCTCTGTTGATTATCGGTGTTTTTCTAAGTATTATTTTCATCGCTTTTGCGCTATTGTGTGCAATTTCTTTTCGGGATCGTGCAAAAGGAATTGGTGTTGCGATTTTCGTCTGGATTTTTTTCAGCATTATTTATGATGGTATTTTGCTGATTCTTATGTTTCAATTTGCAGATTATCCTTTAGAAGGAATTATGGCAACACTTACAGCACTCAATCCTATTGGTTTATGCAGAATTTTTGTGCTTTTGCAGTTAGATGTTGCTGCAATGCTTGGTTATTCAGGAGCGGTTTTCAAAGATATTTTCGGGCAAGGTAACGGAATGGTGATTTCTATGTTGCTGCTGTTTTTTTGGATTGCGCTGCCATTTCTATGGAGTTTACGCAGTTTTCAGAAAAAAGATTTATAGTTGATAAAAATCAGTAAATTTTTTCATTGGTTATGATTGCGGTCATGTTTTATTAAGACTAAAACATCTTATTTTTATATCAAAATATTTCGATATGAATAGAATTTTGTTAATCTTAACTTGCACTGGTTTAGCATTGTTTTCCTGTAAAAAAGCCAATGCTACTACTACTACTACTACTGACAATTCTTCTGCAGATGCAGTACAGACACATTCGCAAGACGGAATTGTAGATGACACATCTGCACCCAACATTGTACAATTAGCTGTAAAAAATCCTGATTTGAGTACCTTGGTAAAAGCAGTACAAACCGCAGATCTTACCACATCTTTAAGCAATGCTGGTCCTTTTACCGTTTTTGCACCATTAAATTCAGCGTTTGATAAATTACCAAAAGGTACAGTAGATGAATTACTAAAACCAGAGAAAAATAATGATTTGTCTGATATTTTGGGCTATCATACTTATGTTGGAGTGATCAAAGAAGACCAATTTTCCGAGGGACAAAAATTAGGAATGGTAAATGGTAAAAACATCACCATCACTTTGGTAGATGGAAAACCTGTAATAAATGGGAAAGCACATATAGTTGCTACAGTTCCTGCATCTAACGGAATTGTATATGCAATAGATGAAGTATTGCTCCCAGAATAGTAATTTTTTGTTTTCTATTTTTTTTGGAAACGTTCAATGTTATTTTGGACGTTTTTTCTTATTTTTAATGAAAAAGAATAGTTTTTTTTAAATAACTTCCAACTTCCATCTCCCAACTTCTATCTTCCAACGTCTTACTGTTCTCTGAACTTATACATTGCAACCATAATTCCCAAACTTGTGAAAATCAGTATAGAAACTAATAGTAATCCAAAGTTGGAGTAGGGAATCACTACATATTTAATTGAAAAAATTCCCATAATTCCTAGAAAAACTTCGTTGAGTACAATTCCCAATATTAGTAATTTGGTGGCAAAATAGAAATGATTGTTGGCTGCGAATATTTTTTGCTGTAGCAGCTGTAAAACCATAAAAATCGAGATGAACATCAGTAAAACCAAATGCAAATAGGCAATCACAATATTTCTAAATCCGAAAGCAAATTGGTTGATTGCAGGTATAGTAGAGCCTAATTGCAATACGATCTTTACAAAAAAGGCAAAACCTGCAATTAGCAGCATATTCCGTTCTAGTTGGGTAAAATTTTTAGTAAAATCCGACCAGTTTTTGTGAATTTGTTGGTACAATCGTATGCTTGCAAAAGTTTGTGATAGACTCGCCAAAACAATCAGGTAGAAAATCCAACCAGGCATTTTCATCCATAAAACAGATAAGCCAAATCCAAATAAAGTCCCGAAAAACAGTGTGTAGAAAATGAGCAGTTGTTCTTTTTCAGGAACTGTAATGTTGGCTTTTTTCAGCATCCAAAACAGGAATCCTATGCACGAGAATAAGAAAAATCCGTTGTACTGAAAATGTAAATAATAATATTGTGAAGCTAAATACAGTTCTTGATCAACAGTATTGGAAATCATCAGAAAACTTAAACCTACAACTCCAACAGAGGAAATTGTTGAAAAAAACAGCCCTCCCAAAAACCATTTTTTTAAAATATTGGTGTGATTTCTACAATCTACCAGCAAGAATATAAAAAACGCTATTCCTACTAATAAACAAATGGTAGAAGCGACTATAGAACCCCAAAAATAACCTCCAAAAAGGAATGTCGGAATCATAAGATACGCTGAAACCATATTGATGCAGAGTAAGATGTGGTATTTTTTGGTTTTAGATTTTGCTAAAAAATTCTGTAAATAATGAATGATAAAAAGATATAGAATCTGAGAAATCCAGCCATAAAAAGCAAAATGAGAGTGCGCTTCTTGCAGATGTTTTTGGTCTAAAAATGGCAATGAAAATAGGATTTTGTAGCGCATAAGAACCCCCAAAAAAGCCACCAAAAGAAAATGAATCAGTGAGAGTTTCAACCAAAAAAACAACTTTTTTTGTGTCATATTTTTAGATATGAATTTTCCTATTTATGATTTTCAGTTTTTGTTTTTTTTCTAATTTTTTCACGGTTCGTATGACGGTTTCTACACACAAACCGGTAGTATTTGCTAATTCTCTTCGGGTAAAAGGTACCAGAACTTCTTTGTTGGTATTGCCATTTTCTACTTTGAAATGCTCCAGAACTGCCATCAGTTTTTCTTCCGGGTTTCCATAGACCAATTCCTTTAACTTGACGGTTTTTTCGTAGACTTTTTTGGCTACTTCTTGCGTGAAATTCATCATTATTTCTGGATGCAAGCGTATCATTTTTTCAAAATTTTCACGTTTTTGTCGCACCAATTCGCAATTTTGGCTCATCACCATTGCAGAAATAGGATAAGGTAAATCCAATATAAATGCAGCCTCCCCAAAACATTGTCCTTCTTGCACTTTCATTTGCAAAAATTCTTTTCCTTCTGCACCGCTATTATACATATGTATTTCACCTTTTAGAAGCCAAAAAATATATTGTGATTTGTCTCCTTCTCTGAAAATCAAATCGTTTTTTGTTAAATTCAGAATCTGTGCGCCGAATTTTGAGTTGTTAATTTCATCAGGAATCATATAGATTTTAGTTTATTACAAATTTAAAGAAATTATTTTAATTCTACGAATTATTTAAAAAATATTATCATTAAAAAGACAAATACATCTTAAATTAATGAAAGTGTTTTTCAAAATATAATTCCCTATATTTGAAATTATTATTCCCAATAAGATGCCCCAATTCAATCCTAGAGATATTACTTGGCTCAGTTTCAATGAGCGTGTTTTGCAAGAAGCTATGGACAAAACTGTTCCACTGCATCTTAGAATTCGTTTTTTAGGAATTTTCTCTAATAATTTAGATGAATTTTTCAGAGTTCGTGTTGCTGGTCTGAAACGTGCAATGGAATTCAAAGAGAAATTCATTAGTGATAGTTTTTTTGAAGCACCTTCAAAAATTTTAGAAAAAATTACGGATATCGTAATTCAACAACAGCACGATTTCAATAGAACTTGGAAGAAAATCCAAGCAGAAATGGCAGAACAAAACATCCATTTCAAAACGGCCAAAAACCTTACAGATACACAAATAGATTTTGTGCGAAATTATTTTGATGAGGTAGTCGAGAGTAATCTAATTCCTATTCTATTGCACGAGAACATTCCGCTCCCATATTTGCGAGAGAAAAGTCTCTATTTGGGAATTGCTATGCGCAAAAAAACCTTGCAATACCAGAGTAATTACGCGATTATAGAAGTTCCGTCTCGTTTTGTAGGACGTTTTCTGCTGATTCCATCAGAAAATCCTGACGAAAAACTGGTGATGTTGCTAGAAGAGGTTATTATTCTCATGTTACCACATATTTTTTCTTTTTTCGGGTATGATGATTTCCAAGCGCACGCTTTCAAAGTAACCAAAGATGCAGAGTTTGATCTAGATAACGATATCAAAACCACCTTTGCAGAAAAAATAGAAAAAGCAGTGAAATCTCGCCGAAAAGGCAAACCAACCCGATTTGTGTTTGATAAGGATATGGATAAAGCACTGCTGGAATTTCTCATTAAAAAATTAAACCTTACCAAAAGAGACAGCATTATTCCTGGTGGAAAAATCCATAATTTTAAACATTTTATGGATTTCCCAAATGTGTTTTCGCAGATTGAAAAAGTAGTAGAGCGAACTTCTTTTGATCACCCAGAATTTTCAAGCAAAAAAAACAGAGTGACTGATGTTATCCTGAAAAAAGATGTTTTGCTCACTTTTCCGTACCACCAATTCACACCAGTCATTGATTTACTGAGAGAATCTGCAATGGATCCAGATGTAAAATCCATACAAATTACAGCTTACAGATTGGCAAGTAGTTCAAAAATCATCAATGCGTTGATAAATGCCGCGAGAAACGGAAAAGTAGTTACCGTGATGCTTGAACTCAGAGCCAGATTTGATGAAGAAGCCAATCTCGCTTGGAAAGAACGATTGGAACAGGAAGGAATTCAAGTTTTGGTAGGAATTCCCAACAAAAAAGTGCACGCAAAACTCTGCATCATCAAGAAAAGAATTCACAACAAAACCTTACAATATGGTTTTGTAAGTACCGGAAATTTCAACGAAAAAACCGCCAAAATCTACAGTGATCATCTTCTGATGACTGCTGATAGAATTATTATGGCAGATATCAATAAAGTATTTGCCTCGCTCAGAAAACCAAAAGAAGATCCTGTACTTGAACTTAAAACATGCAAAAAATTGTTGGTTTGTCCGAGATTTATGCGAGAAAAAATCGTAGAACATATAGATCGGGAAATTGCCGAAGCAAAAGCAGGCAGAAAAGCCGAAATGATTATTAAAGTGAATTCTCTCAGCGACAAAGATCTCATAAAAAAAATCTACGATGCTGCAACAGCAGGAGTCACCGTGAAAATGATTGTGCGTGGAATCTATTGCGCGGTAAATCAGAAAAATTTCATAAAAAAAATACAAGCAATCAGTATAGTAGATGAATATCTGGAACACGCAAGAGTGCTGTATTTCTATAATCGTGGTGAAGAAAATATCTACCTTTCTTCAGCAGATTTTATGACCAGAAATCTTGATTATCGCATAGAAGTAGCAGTTCCAGTGCACAACAAAAATCTTAAAAAAGAACTGAAAGAAATCCTGAATCTTCAACTCAACGATAACGTGAAAGCCAGAATTCTGGATAAAAATCTACGCAACGAATACGTAGAAACCTGCAAAACCGAAATCCGCTCCCAAATAGAAACCTACAAATATTTGAAATCAAAAACAGTGGAGTAGAAGTGATTTTTTTTGAGTTTAAAAAGGTGTAATTCATCATAAATACAACAGAATTCGCTTTTTTCCCTTAAATTCCTTTAACTTTGAAACATCAAAACCAAAAAAACCGAATCGTAAAATCACTACGACTATGAAAATAGCAGCAATAGACATAGGTAGCAATGCAGCAAGATTGCTGATAAATGAAGTAACCGAAGAGAAAAAAGGCAAACCAGAATTCATAAAACTGAATCTTTTACGTATTCCGCTTCGATTAGGTTTAGATGTTTTTTCGTATGGCGAAATCCGCAAAGAACGACAGGAAATGATGGTTGCTTCTATGAAAATTTTTGCCGATCTTATGAAAGTGTACCAAGTTTCACACTACCGAGCTTGTGCAACTAGCGCAATGAGAGACGCCAAAAACGGAAAGGATATTATACAACTCATTCAACAAACTTCCGGAATCAACATCGAAATTATTTCTGGCGACGAAGAAGCCAACCTGATTTACGAAAATCATGTTGCAGAGCAACTCGACAAAAATTTTGGTTATCTATACATAGATGTTGGTGGTGGTTCTACAGAACTGATGTATTTCGAAAACGGAAAAATGAAATATGAACATTCCTTCAATATTGGGACCATTCGTCTATTACAAAATTTGGTAAAAAAAGAAAATTGGGACGAAATGAAATCCGAAATCAAAACCAAAATCGTAGGCAAAAAACCTCTGATTGCTATTGGTTCTGGTGGAAATATCAACAAAATTTTCTCGCTGAGTAAAACCAAAGATGGCAAACCAATGTCTGCAGCATCACTCAAGAAATATTACAAAGAATTTTCTGAACTTTCTGTCTCAGAACGTATGAGTAAGTATAATTTGCGAGAAGATAGAGCAGATGTTCTAGTACCTGCTTTAGAAATCTACAACAAAGTCTTGAGTTGGGCAGAAATTTCACAAATTTATGTGCCAAAAATTTCTGTTGCAGATGGTTTGATTCACAGTATTTATGATGGTTTGAAGAAATAAGTAATTTTTTGAAAAAAATATTTTAAGTATTACCAAGTTCGAAAATGTAATTACTAGAGAATATCAAACTGAAATTGAAATCAAATAATATAAAAATAATTATTTGAATAATAGTAATTCTGCTCATTTTTGATTAGCAATTTGCTCATTATCTTTTTGTTTTGAGGCTTAATAATTAATATTTTTAGATTCCACAAAATTATTCTTGAACTTGGTAGACAAAAATTGGTAAATTTTGGCAAAATTATCCTCTTCCCAAAATTTAGTTTTGTAATTGCTCACTTTTCGGTCAAAATTTACACCTTTTGTCCATTCATTTTTGTCTTTAAAAGATAAAGAACTGGGATAGAAATTAGAGGTAAAAACAAGAGTTGAAAAATCGTTCTCTGTTTTTAGTTTTAATTTTAAACTCGTAGTGATACTATAGTTTGTAAGTGTTGTAGGTTTGGTTTTCGTACCTTGAAATTGGTACATTTCATCCTGTTGAAAATTGGTGAAAACAAATTTAAATAACTTGAATTCTTTATTTTCTAATTTTGCCAAATTGGTTTCATAAAGGGTAATGTCTTGAACTGAATTGTACACTTTATTGGTGTTTTTTTCTTCAGATAAATTATTTATTTTTTTTAATTCTGGTAATTTGATATTTTGATCAAATACAAAAGTTCCCATTTCTTTACCATCCCATTTTTTGTTTTCTACATTGTAGGTTCTGTATTCCAAAATGTTTTTATCTTTTAACTTGTCGGTTTCTCGGTCGAAAACAAATTCCATAATTCCGTCAACAAAAATATTGAACTCGCCATTGTTGGTCACATAACTATTGAAATAGCCTCTTACAATTACATATTTTTTCTGCGAATTCTGAACCTTCACTTCCGGAATGGTAAATTCCCGAACTTGCTTTACCAAATATTGATTGTTGGTAATTTTTTTAGTGAAAAGCGTGTCTGTTTCTATCGTAGGATGGTTCAGAAGATAATAATCGTCTGTTGCAATACTGCTTTTTTCTATCTCACCATTGATGTCGGATTTCGCCACTATTTCACCATTTTTTTTGATGAGCAGAATGCCTTCAATTGGACTTTTGGTTTGACTGGAAAGTAGTTTTATTTTTTGCGAATAGCAAAAATTCATCAACAAAAGCAACGAAAAAAGGATACGAAATTTCATATATTTTTTATTAATTAAAGATATTATTTTTTTTGAAATGAGATTTTAAATTAATGAAAACTGGAACTATATAATATAGAATTTTTAAATTCATAATAATAGGAGTTAAGAGTCTATTCCTTAATGTTTTTTTAATTTGTAATCAACTGTAATCAAGTAGATAAATTCAAATTCGGGTGGTTTTCAGTTGCGGAATTTCAAAATTTTGGGAAAGAATTTGTACATTTTTTGTTAAAGTATGCGCTTTTTTCTGAGCATAAGTTATACCTAAAAATAAAATCAATGTCAAAAGAAAAGGCGTTACATTTTTTACTATTTAACAAAGAAATCCATCAAATCCATATAATTTTTCTGGTTGATTCCGTGTCCGAAAATGTACTCCCTGAAACTGAAATAGCACCCCAAATCATACAACAAATCTGCCGCTTTTCTTCCCCAATCTAGCGGAATGATTGCATCTTCGGTTCCGTGTGAAACAAAAAATCGGAGATGTTCCAATTGTTTTTTATTTTTTTGGATGTCTTGCAACAATTTTTCTTCGGGATAACAACTTAAATACGCCACTTTCGTGAAAAAAGTAGGATTTTTCAGCGCTAAAGCATAACTCAAAATTCCACCTTGACTAAAACCACAAAGATGTGTTTCGTTTTCAGTCAATCCATAATGATTAGAAATTTTCAAAATATTTTCTAGAATTGCTTTTTCAGATTCTTCAGCTTGAGGAAGGTCAACCATTTTATCGGCATCCATAAAATCGATATCGTACCAAGAAAAACCTTCGTACATCGTAGTTCTAGGCGCTCTGAAACTCACCACCAACCAATCTTCGGGTAAATTCGGGACAAAAGAAAACAAGTCTTCCTCATTGCTACCATAACCGTGAAGCAACACCAAAAGTGGCGTTTTTGGCGTAATATTTTGGGGTTCTCTTACCAGATATTGTAAATCCATAGTATGCAAAGATAATTTTTTATATTTTTTTTAGGAGCAAGTAGTTTGGTGAGTACTTTCACGTTCAGTCCAGCTTTCCATTCCAATCTTTTTTTTCGGCGGCGAAACTGCCGCCGAAAAAAAAGGATTTCCATTTTAATCTGGGCTAAAAACTCGCTTCGTTTTTCAGTTCACTTTAACCAAAACGTTGCCAAAACAAAAAAACTGACATGAAGTCAGTTTTCTGTAAAGTAAGATATTTTTTTAATCAAAAGAAGCCAACCCCAAAACTTAGAATTATTTCAAAAACTATTTTTGTAAAAAATAATTTTGCAACCTCTCAAAAATTTGATTTTTAAAATTTTCTAAGCATTGAATGCTTTTTCTAAATCTGCTATCAAATCATCTATATCCTCAATTCCGCAACTTAAGCGTACTAAATCATCTGTAATTCCCAATTCTGCACGTTTTTCTTCGGGTATAGAAGCGTGTGTCATAAGTGCAGGATGATTTGCCAAAGATTCTACACCACCCAAACTTTCGGCTAAAGTAAACACCCTAAGATTTTCTAAAAATCGCATTGCGTCTTCTTTTTTCCCAGATTTGAAGGTGAAAGAAACCATTCCTCCAAAAGTTTTCATCTGTTTTTTTGCCAATTCAAGTTGTGGATTGCTTGCTAAGTTCGGATAAAAAACGTGGTCAACTTTTGGGTGATTTGCCAAAAATTGGGCAATTTTTTCACCATTTTCTGAGTGTCTCTGCATTCTGATAGCCAATGTTTTGATTCCGCGCAACACCAAATAAGAATCGTGAGGTCCCAAAATAGCACCACTTGCAAATTGTATAAAATGTAGTTTTTCTCCCAATTCAGCAGTTTTTGCGATGAGTGCACCTGCAATAACATCGGAATGTCCACCCAAATATTTGGTAGCAGAATGCATCACAATATCTGCACCCAAATCAAGCGGAGTTTGTATGTAGGGCGTTGCAAATGTGTTATCTACCGCCAAAAGTATATCTTTTCCTTTGATAATTTCAGCTATTTTGGCAATATCTACCAATTTCATCAGTGGATTGGTTGGTGTTTCCAGCCAAATCAGTTTGGTTTTATTGGTAATTACTTTTTCTATATTTTGAGGATTTTCTAAATTTACAAATGTAAATTTGAGTTGATATTTCTCGAAAAGTCGGGTAAACATTCTGTAAGAACCACCGTATAAATCGTCTACAGCTACCACTTCATCACCAGGATTTAGCAATTTCAGTACGCAATCTATGGCAGCCAAACCAGAACCAAAAGCCAAACCTCTTGCTCCATTTTCTATAGAAGCCAAACTGTCTTCCAGTGCTTGTCTTGTAGGATTTGCTGCTCTGGAATATTCGTAACCAGAATGTACTCCCGGAGATTTTTGTGCAAAAGTAGACGTAAGAAAAACAGGTACATTTACTGCACCAGTACTGGATTCGTGGTGTTGACCACCGTGTATAACTTTGGAATTGAATTTCATAATTGTAATGAGGTAATTTGATAATTCTTTAATTATTCTTTTTTTTGTTTAATTTATTTTTCAAATATTATTAGAAAGTCCCAAAATTTTGAAAGGGAACCTTTTTTTATAATTAATTCTTGATAAGGATAATCTTTTTCCGTATTTTAAATCATAAAGTATAAAAAGAAGAAAAATATGAAAATTTTCCTGAGTTACTTTATCAGTAATAATCTTTTCATTAATAACTTCACCATTTTCGTTTTTATACTCTATTTCTAAATCTTCATAAATACCATCATTTTTTACAAAAGCATATTTCCAATTAATTTTATTCCAACTAATTTCTCTTGTATAATGTAGTAATTTTTCTTCATCAAACTTTAAAATTAAATAATCCTTATTGTTTGTATAGTAGTATTCTATTGGTATAGAATTATATTTAGCATATTCTTTACAGTTAAGATTTTCAATAAAATTTTCAATTTCAGATGAAGTAAAATTTTTATTTAGATCATATTTTCCTTTCCCAGTGTATTCTCTTAAAAAAATGTAACTAACTACATCTTTGTGTTTTTTTGTAAATTTTTTATTTACTTTTTCACTAAAAATATAAGTAAATACAAAGAAAATAATAAAAAAAATAAAATTGTTTACTTCTTTGTTAAAAATTGAAAAAATTAATAAAGAAATTAAAACAGACACGAAGAAAATTACAATAAAAGCAATACTTGTTACAATATTACCTCTTTTTTCAATTTTTTCAAATTCTTTTAACGAAAACATTATCACATTCTAATCGCAGATTTCACGGCAAATTCTTCTGCCATTTCTTCCATCCAAAGTGCGACATCGTCTTCGCCAGTTGCACGTTGGTACGTATTGCTCAAAGATATTAAAATTTGGTGAAGAAACATTTTCATCTGATCTACAGGCATATCTTTGGTCCATAGATCAATTCGGAGAGCTTCCATAGCTTTTTCGTCCCAGACAGAAATCATAGTTGCTTTGGTTTCTTGTTTTTGGATTCCACCATCTTCTGCATTCCAAGTCATTTTTTCGGGAACGTGGTTTTCATCTAATTCTACGTCTATGGTAATTTGGGTTTTTCTCATTTTTTGGAGTTTCGAGTTTCGAGTTCAGCGTTTCGAGTTCAAAATCTCGTATCGCGTATCTTGTATCTCGATTTAATTTACGGGTTTATAATCACTATTATTAAAAATTTCGGTGGCATCTTTTTGCAGGAAATCTTGCAATTTGGTTTCGCTGTTTTTATCAAAATATTTTTTACAAATTTGCCATCCTATGAAAATACCAATTTGTGGCGAAGATTGGTTATCGATCTCGGTATAGAACTTAGAAAACGGTCCTGGAGAAATAAAACGATCTACCAATCTAGGATCATCACCGAAAACCAGATTGTTTTCCACAAAATAATTCCAGATATTGGCTTCGTTTGCTGCAGCCCAATCATATTGTTTTTGGGTATAATTTATCTTCAAAAAATTAGGAAATTCAGGTAGAAAAGCATCTTGTAACGTCATTATTTTACCTTGATAAACCAACTGATCTATAAATTTTTGGTGATCTCCATTTGCAGGAACTATTTGTTCTGCAATCAGTTCAGAAATTTTTGGGACGATGTTTCCGGGATTCATCGATTTTTGGAAATACTGTTCCAGTCCTTTGTAATTGGCATTGTTTTCTCCCAAAAAAGCTGAAATATCTACAAACATCAATTGTAATTGGGGTTGCCAAATTATAGGTTGTTTGATATCGTGTAATGCTGATGAATAAATGTATACTTTGGGTTCTGCAAATTTCGGGAAGTACATTTTGATGCGTGCAAACAAAGTAGCCACTTCTTTTTGAAGTTTGGGAACATCTATTTTTGCTACTGCTTCTTTGTAAATTTTGGTTTCGTCTTTGTTGGTTCTTCGTTCGACAAAAATAGCATCTGGAACAGAACCTTGAAACCACGGATATTTCTGTTGAAAATCTTGCAACGGAATTTGAGGATTGTAAAATTCTTTGGAAATATCTGTAATTACCATTGGTTTTACATTGGTAACTTCTTGGTTCCACAAGTTTTGGCTGTCTTTTTTACAAGAAAAAATACTTAGCATCAAAAGAAAAGAAAGTGAACTAATTCTAAAAAACTTCATTATTTTTACAAAAATTTTAATTCAGCAAAAATACATAAAATTTGAATGATGGTCGAATTTTTAGAAACCGAAAGATTAATTTTAAGACCTTTAAAGTTAGATGATGCAGATAGGCTTTTTCTGTTAGATTCAAATTCAGAAGTGATGAAATATATAGGTGTGAAACCTTTAACAGAGGTTAAAGAATCGGTAGAAGTCATACAACGTATTCAAAAACAGTACACTGAAAACGAAATCGGAAGATTTGCAGTGATAGAAAAGGCAAGTGATTTGCTGATTGGTTGGTGTGGTTTGAAATTTTTGACCGAAGAAATTAATGGTTTTAATAATGTTTATGACCTTGGTTATCGCTTTTTACCAGAATTTTGGGGGAAAGGTTATGCGCAAGAATCAGCAAAAGCGTGGCTAGATTTTGGTTTTAATGAAATGAATTTAAAAACAATTTATGCTTGTGCACATTCTGAAAATATTGCTTCTAATACAATTTTAAAGAAATTGGGTTTTCAAGAAAAAAATACATTTTTGGAACACGATGGTGAATGTTTTTGGTATGAAATGGAGAAAGATAATTTTAAATTGTTTAACACCCCGTCTAAATCTACGATTTAGACACCCCTCTGAAAGAGGGGGATCCTTCTAAGAAGATAAGAGAATAAATCAAGAAATAAACAAAAAATAATACAATGCAATCAGAAAAAATAACAGAATACATCGTAAATTGGTTAAAAGATTATGCTGCAAAGGCAGGTGTAAAAGGTTATGTAATTGGAGTTTCGGGTGGAGTAGATTCAGGTGTGGTTTCTACGCTTTGTGCAATGACAGGTCTGAACGTTTTGGCGCTTGAAATGCCGATTCGTCAACAAAAAGACCAAGTTTCTCGTGCACAAGAACACATCGATTTTTTGAAAAATAAATTCCCGAATGTGAAAGGTATGACTGTGGATCTCAATGAACCTTTCGAAGCGCTTTACAAAACTTTTGATGTAAAAGATGATGAATTTCCTGCCGAAAAGCTCGCTTTTGCCAATACCAGAAGTAGATTGAGAATGCTCACTTTGTACTATTACGGACAAATAAATGGACTTTTGGTTTGTGGAACCGGCAACAAAGTAGAAGATTTCGGGATTGGATTTTATACTAAATATGGAGATGGTGGTGTAGATGTTTCGCCGATTGCAGATTTGTACAAAACCGAAGTGTATCAATTGGCGAGAACTTTGGATTTGCCAGAATCTATCAAAAATGCAATACCAACAGACGGACTTTGGGATGTTGACAGAACCGATGAACAGCAGATTGGCGCAACTTATCCTGAATTAGAAAAAATTCAAAAAGATTGGGGCAAAAAAACCGAAAGTGATTATTCCGGTAGAGATTTGGAAGTTTTCAAAATTTTCAGTAGAATGCACAAAGCAGCACAACATAAGATGAACCCAATTCCAGTTTGTGACATTCCTGAAGTGTGGAGAAATTAATGTAGGAACGTGCCAAAAAGACACGTTCAGGAAATTGAATTTTTTTAGCAAAAAAATAGAATTAAAACATTCGAATCTCGCAACTCGAATCTCGCAACCCGAAACAAAAAATTTATGAATCAAAAAACAAAAACGATATTATTTTTCCTGATTGGTGCTATTGCAGGAATGTTGGCAATGTATCTTTTCAGTAATTATAAATTAGAAAAGAAAAACAGGCAGGATAATTCGGCGGTTTCTTATCAAAAATCAGAGCAAAATAAATCGGATAATTCTTATTCTTACAATAAAAATTCTTCTGAAAATTCAGAAAATTCTTACCAAAATTCCTCTGAAAATTCGGGAAATATCGCTGAATTAACCAAAGAAGAAGTGGTCGTTCCTTATGTGAAAGAGCATCACGAACTCCCAGATTATTACATTACCAAATCTGAAGCCAAAAGAAACGGTTGGAATCCTGGTGAAAGTTTATGCGAAGCTGTTCCTGGAAAAGCAATTGGTGGCGACCATTTCAGAAACAAAGAAGGAAAATTCCCAGAAGGTGAACAATATTTTGAAGCCGATGTCAATTATAATTGTGGTCACCGTAATGCAGAACGAATTGTTTTTACAAAAAATGGCGATGTTTGGATTACGCACGACCATTACAAAAGTTTTCAGAAACAGTAATTTGTTGGAAGATGGAAGCGGGAAGAAGGAAGTTTTTTAGAAATTTTTGGCTTTTATTGGTATTAATTATGTTTTCTTGTGAAAAACCGAAGGAAATTTTCGTGAAACATGATGAAACGGTCGTTATTTTACTACAGCCTTTCCGAGATATGGAAAATGATGATGTGAAATTTATTTCAGAAAAAATAAAAACCATTTATCCAAATATAAAAATTCTGAATGCAATAGATTTTCCCGAAAATGCTTATTATAAGACAAGAAACAGATATAGAGCAGATTCAACCATAGCGTTTTTGAAATCTAAAACGCCGAAAAATTCAGTGACTTTGGGTTTAACTTCCAAAGACATCAGTGCAACCAAAGGTAAAATCTACGATTTCGGAATTATGGGATTGGGTTATAGACCAGGAAAAGCGTGTATTGCCTCCAGTTTTAGGTTATCTGAAAAAAATAAAAAAGACCAGTTTTACAAAATAGCCATTCACGAATTGGGACATACGCAAGGTTTGGAACATTGCCCAAACAAAACCTGCTTTATGAGAGATGCAGAAGGAGGAAATCCGACCGATGAAGAAACAGATTTCTGCGAAAAATGTAAGAAAACTTTAATAAAAAAACACTGGAAATTTAAAACTAAAACTTTATAAATTTATACCTTTACCTCAACCTTTACCTAAATAAAATGGAAATTTACATAGACTTTACCAACATAGGTGATTACGACGATTTTTACAAAATTTTAAAAGAAAAAATAGCGCTTCCTGACTATTTTGGAGATAATCTGGATGCGCTATATGATGTAATTACGGGCTATTTACCAATGCCTTTGCACATAGAATTTGTAAATATGAGCGTAAATCAATTAGAAACTTTCGAAGATTTGCTCACCACTTTAGAAGATGCAGAAGAGGAACTCGAGGAATTTTCTTTTTCTTACTATCTAGAACAATATGATGATGAATAATCGTATCTATTTTTTCAAAAAAATTTTGAAAAATAGCTAAAATTTTGACATTATTCCCACCAAAATGCAGCTGCAATAATCACGTAAAGTCCGATTAATGCAACACCTTCCAACCAAATACTTTCGCCATCAAACACGATAAACGCGCTTACCAAAACCGAAAGTGCAAACGCTGCCAAAAGCAACGGACTGAGTACAAAAGATAAAATGGCGCCTCCTAAAAAGAAGGAAATTATAATTAGTAAAGGATAAAGTACCAGTGCAATTTGTAGAGATGAATTCAAAATGACACTTACTGCGTAATCTGCTTTGTTGCGCATCGCAAGTTGAATACCAATCAGGTTTTCAATTGCATTTCCTGCAATTGCTACTACAATTAATCCTGCAAAAACATCATTGATTCCCAATGCATCCATTGCTGGTTTTAGTGCTTCTACAAACCAGTCTGAGACAAATGCAGCGCCAATTCCTGCTCCTGCCAAAACTATGATTGTTAACGTCATAGACCAACTTGCATGTGGTTTTTCGGATTCGTCGGTTACCACAACCGATTTATCACCTTTTATAGAAAAACTTAATGATGCAAAAAATACAATCAAAAGTACTATTGCAACTATGATGTCCAAAGTATCTATGTGACTTTCTGCAGGGGTGTGTAAATAATGTGTTAGCGTAGGAATTGCCATTGCTGCAAAAGCCAAAATCATGAGAATGGCGTTCATTTTTGGAGGCTCCGAATGAAAATACTGTCTCCCGTTTTTCAGTCCGCCCATTAATAATGCAAGTCCGAAAACCAACACCGAATTTCCTAAAATTGAACCTACCAATGCTGCTTTTACAACGGTATCAAGTCCAGCTTTCAATGCAAAAATACAGACGAAAAGTTCGGGTAAATTTCCCAATGCTGATTGCAAAACTCCTGTTGCAGCAGGTCCCATTTTGCTACCCAATTGTTAGGTAGCGTGACCAACAATCATAGCTACCAAAACCAAAGCTACAGCTGCAAGCAAAAATAACACAATAGGATTGATGTGTGCATGTGTTGCAAAACCAGTTGCAACAGCCATAATAATAGCACCTACAATCAGTAAAATTTCGTTCTTTTTCATGTTTTTTTTGTTTTATGTTGTAAATCTATTAATTATTTTTGATGAAAATGCTTCGGGAAAGCTTCTTGTGGTTTCATTTTCATGATATTTAATAAAATCCAGGATTTCAAAAATCCGTAACCATAAGAAAAAAGTTGAATAAACGAAGAAGTAATCGCTAAACTGGCAATACTGATGTTTTTGGTTTTATACAAAGCGTGGAAAAAAATTAAAATAATATAAAGTCCATACAAACAAAGGATAAATCCTTTGTTAAGAATGAAAGACTCAAAAAATCCCAATACAAAACCCAACAAAAATAGGGAAGGGAAGGCGAAAGAAATCTTTACATAATTGGGGTGTCGCTGATTGAGAATTGGTCTTGCACAACCAAACTGATAGACTTGTTTTGAGAATTTTCCGAAATCGACTCTGCGTTTGTGATAAACTGCAATATCATCAAAAAAAGCTGTGGTAAAACCATTTTCCCAAAGTGTCATAGATAAATCGGGATCTTCACCAATTCTCATTTCAGAGAAACCGCCTACTTTTTCGAACACTTCTTTTTTTACGCCCATATTGAAACTTCTTGGCTGAAATTTGGTAACCGAATTTTTACTACCTCTAATTCCGCCAGTTGTAAAAACCGAAGTCATAGAGTAGGATATGGCTTTTTGAACAAGGTTAAAACCTTTGTGTGCTTTGTCTGCGCCACCAAAAGCATCACACGGAATTTCGGTGAGGTCTTTTTTTATATTTTGGATGTAATCTTTTTCTACAATTACGTCGGAATCTACGAAAACCAGCCAATTATTTTTCGCTCTTCTTGCTCCGTAATTTCGTGATAAACCTGGACCAGAATTTTCTTTTTTGAAATATTGAATTTGCAATCTGTCTTGGAATAATTCCACTGTTGGCAAAAGTGCTATTTTAGAACCATCGTCAACAATAATCACTTCAAAATCTTTGTCGGTTTGGAAGGAAAGCGAATTCAGTAACTCAAAAAGTTCATCTTTTCGGTTAAAGATGGCGATAATGATGGAGATGGAGTTCAAGTGGAGTAGTTGAGTTTTTGAGTGATTGGGTTTTTGTAAATATTTTCAAAAATAATTATAAAAAATGAAGGGGACAAATGGAGTAGTTGCGTTTTTTCGTAATTAGGTTTAAATTATTTATGAATATCCGTAAAATAGCCTAATTTTTATTATCTTTGTGTTTATCAAAAG